>CAYYBR010000084.1:0-15962 GCA_964470035.1 uncultured Saprospiraceae bacterium | reverse complement strand
GTGTAAAGGATCATCGACCGTTCGATCTCTAGCTTGTTCGATGATAAAATCCGCAGCGGCAGAAGACTGAGGATTAGTAATAGATTCGATAGGAGCATTAGCGCCTAATGGAAGCGGCAGATCCTTGATGTCTAGTAGGTCGATGATCTCTTGATTGATTTTTTGACTTTCATAGACCGTACTGTCTGATGCCAAAGGCGAGGTATGAAACTGGGCAGATGTGATACCCAGTAGATTGAGCTCTGGCGCCTTAATCGCCCTGACTATGGCGTAAAGATCATCTACTTCATTAGCGGTATCAGCATCTATGATAAGGGGTAGACCTTCGTTAACTGGTTTAGACTTGCAGCTCAACAATAGAAGGACACAACATAAGATGAATATGACGGACGTTTTCACAATCAAGCTGCTTTCTCACTTATGATATCGGCGATGATTTGCATCCATCTTGGATCATCGTTAAGACTTTCAACGAGGTCTAGCCGCTCTCCGCCATCTTTTATGAAGTCTTCTTTGTATTCATCTCCTATTTCTATGGTTGTCTCTAAGCAATCTGCCACAAATGCTGGTGAGAAACAAAGGATGTTTTTATGTCCTTTTTCATTTTGTTCTTCGAGGACCTTATCCGTATATGGCTGCAACCAAGCTTCTGGACCAAAACGTGACTGATAGCTGATTGTCATCTTTTCTGCCGGTATATCCAACTCTTTAGCTATGCCAAAAGCTGTGGCGTGACACTGAGCTGAGTAGCAAAACTGATTACCAGTTTCTATAGTCTGACAACACTGACCATCACACTTACAGTAGTCGTTTTCTTTTTTGAGATAACGCTGCGGTACGCCATGGAATGAAAAAATGAAGTGATCATATACCGAAAGGTCATGCTTCCGAGCCTTATCAGCGTAGAGCTTGATCATCTCAGGATGATCATAGTATGAGTTGATCAACTTGATGCTAGGTATCAATTCTTTTTTCTTCATGATGCGCATGACTTCTTCAAACACAGAGCCCGTTGTGGCAGATGCGTACTGAGGAAATAATGGGAAAATCACAATCTCAGACACCCCCTTCTTTCTTAGATGATCTAGACTTCTCTCTATAGATGGGTTCTGATATCTCATCGCAAGTCGAACAACATAATCATCACCCAATATATCTTGGACACCATCTGCCACCCTCCTACCATATACTTTAAGTGGTGATCCTTCATCCATCCAAAGCTCATCATATAGCTTAGCAACTTTTCTAGATCGTATAGGTGCAACTATCCCTCTAAAGAGCATATTGCGAAATAACCATGGAAGATCGATCACTCTTCTATCTGTCAAAAACTGACTGAGATATGGTCGAAGCCCTCCCCATGTTGGTTTATTGGGAGTGCCAAGATTGACAAGCAGGACGCCTTTTTTATTCATAAACGTAAAGGTATGATGCTTATAACATGATACCAGATTAAGAGTTGAGAATATGATATCGGCACGTGTGAATCATTTACGAAAGTGTGGTTATAGGAATGATATACATATTAGATCTTGCACTTATATAAGTTTACCTTTGCCTGCTAATTATGAGATATGTCAAAACCTCTAATCTTAGTAACCAATGATGACGGCATGTTCGCTCCGGGTATCAAAGCACTAGTCGCAGTTGCTAGAAAATACGGTGAAGTCGTCGTCGTCGCTCCAGACAGTCCACAGTCAGGCCAGGGCCATGCGATTACACTTACAAAGCCTCTCCGACTGAATAAAGTCGAAGTATTTGAAGGCATAGATGCGTATGAATGCTCAGGCACGCCGGTTGATTGTGTGAAACTCGCGAAAAGCGTCGTTCTGGGAGATCGAAAGATAGATCTATGCATATCGGGTATCAATCATGGATCAAATGCCTCGATCAATATCATATATAGCGGCACGATGTCAGCAGCTATGGAAGCTAGCTTAGAAGGTATCCCTTCGATAGGTTTTTCATTTTTAGAGTATGCTTTCGATGCGGACTTTTCTGCTCCCATGCATTATGCGGACTTGATCATCAACTATGCTTTGGAGCAAGGCCTCGGCGAAGCTCTGCTGCTAAATGTTAACATCCCTAATATCCCTCAAGAAGAAATCAAAGGCATCAAAGTCTGTAAGCAAGCAGACGGTAATTGGACTGAAGAATTTGTAGAGTCTAAAGACCCACGTGGTCAAACATATTACTGGATGACGGGCGAATTTATATGGGAAACGAAAGATGAAGAAAGTGACATCTGGGCGCTCAATAACGGATATGTATCAGTCGTTCCTTCTATGCATGATCTAACAGATTATAAAGCATTATCACCTTTAAAGGGCATGGAATCAGTTGCAAATGGAGTTTTTGAATCAAAATAACCTATGGCTAGGACTAGCCATAGGATTGCTTTTCCCAGTATTTGGATTTTCGGTTGTATATGGTGTCTTTGACCTTATGATGTCTTCAGGCCTCATGGATGATGCTCCTATGCATCTCGCAAGTAAGAGGATGAGAACTATCACCTTGATAGGTATCTGTACTAATATCTATTGGATTAGGAGATACAATCAAAGATTTACAGATCAAACTGTACGTGGCGTGATCATAGGGACGATGCTACTATCTATCGTCTGGTTTTCCTTTTACTTCTCTAGTCTATATGATTAAGGAGTAATATCCCCTCTTAGGTGTGAGATGTCTATGGCTCTACCTATCTTCCACCTATGTCTACTCAGTCTTACTTTCTTCTTGCTGGCGAACCTTCTGGGGATCGCTTAGGTGCCTTTTTAGGTAAAGGCCTCATAGATCTGGGGTACTCTGTCCGAGGTTGGGGCGGGCCTGACATGAAAACCGCAGGAGTCGATATAATCTATGACATCAGTACGCTAGGGTTGATGGGTTGGACAGCAGTAGTAACTCAGCTCTCAACCCAAATCCGATTACTCAAAAAAGCAAAAGAGGATATCTTAAGATCAGGTGCCGACCGCATCATACTTATTGATTATGGCAGCTTTAATCTCCGTATAGCTTCCTGGGCAAAAAAGAAGGGGTTTCATATCACATATTATTGTCCTCCTAAAATCTGGGCTAGTAGACCAAAAAGAATAAAATATCTCAGGGATTGTGATAAAGTGATTGTCCTCTTTCCATTTGAAAAAGACTACTATCGGGCTAAGGGCTTAGAAGCACTTTGCTTTGGGCATCCGTCTGCCGAAGACATCGTCAACTTTGTGCACGATCCAGAGTTTGCATCCAGATATAAACTAGACGATCGGCCAGTGCTAGGCATTTTTCCAGGTAGTCGAAAAGAAGAAATCACTGCTAATCTTCCTATCTACCTACAAGCCGCAAAGCAAATGGATCATTATCAGGTATTGATATCTACGATGGCGGCTTCTCGCATATATGTCGAGGAGGTTTTAAAGCGCGAGAAAGTTAGTGACGCATATCATCTTGTACGTGAGCAAGACTATCATGATATGATGAGTAAGACCAACATAGCTATTGTTACTTCGGGTACAGCATCATGGGAAGCAGCCATGCATGGAACACCTCAGATCGTTGGATACAAGACTTCGACTCTGAATTATATGATAGCGAAACAACTCATCACAGTACCATATATATCACTAGTCAATCTAATGTTAGATAAAGAAGCGGTGCCCGAGTGCATACAAAGTGACTTAAATGCAGCCCATTTATTGGCAAATATTATTCTTTTAGAAAAGCCAGAAACAAAATCTGAAATTAACAATTCGTATCAAAACATACGCAGAATGTCGCATATGAGCGAAATCTTAAAAAATACTATGGTGGCAATAACATCATAATATGTCTTGTTATAGAGGGGTATATAGGTAACTGCCTAAAAACCCAAAAAAGCTAATCACCTTGAAAGCACTTCTGATCATATTATCTCTATTGTATCAGTCTATCTCTGTACCAGAGTCCAGACTGGTTGAGGTGCCTGTATTCAAACTAAATTTCTACTTGATGGGTATGACCGAAGTGGACGAGGCGATAACTGTCCAGATTGGTCAAAATATCGAGTATCTCAATAATGAATTTGAGGGGCAGATAAAGTTTGAGCTTGGTTCTCTGAGGATGGATCATAATCATGCCTACATACCCGATCTTCATGAGGCTCATCTTAGGAGCAATCATATGATGGTTGATAAGATTATCGAACCGATAGAATATTCAGGAGGGATACAAATCTACTTGTTCAATACATATTCTGTCAAAGAGGGCGAAGGAGCGATGCTTGGCTTTACACCTGTCTTAAGCAGAGAGCACAAACACTACTCTAAGGCATCTCCACAGTTTGATAGGCTTTTTATCTCCTACCCAGGTCTTTTAGATATGACCACTCTTGTGCATGAGATGGGGCACTTTCTAGGACTGAGACACCCATGGGAGCTAAGTGATATCAGCAAGTTTAATCTAGGTCTTGTGGATCATCATGCAGAACGTAATCATATGAGCTACCATCCTGAGGTAGACAACTTTTCTGATGAGCAGTTAGAAAGCATGCAGTACTTTGCTCTCACCTTCAGGACCTATCTGATAAACCGTATAGAACATCACTCGATAGCCTATACTTCCGCATTTGGCACAGAGTAGTCTGAGTTTATACATCTTTAATCGAAGTTCTCTCCAGAGTTTTAAAGCTTTGATGTATTTTGATACTATCATCAAAGTCAACAATAAGCGTGAAGGACATTTTAAACTTCTTATCTGATCCAGGAGTGCTGGTCTTATTTATACCAATAGTAGCCATACTGGGAGTAGCTATTAACATTGGTCTGAAAAACCATTATAAGCATAGAGAGAGAATAGAAAAGATCAAGGCAGGGATAGATCCTGATAATTAATGAGCTATCTATTGCGCCCTAACCTTTCATGACTGGACACCCATTCATCAGACATCACTGCTGCACTTAAAGAAAGGTCTCCAGCAAGTACAACGGCACCCATGATCTCGGCTAGCCTATGCACACGGTTAGCCCCATAGCAGTCTAGCATCTCTAGACACTCGCGCTGGGTGGGCAACCCTGTACCTCCACCATATGTTGCTACTATCAAGGAAGGGATCGTCACTGAGAAGTAGTAATCTCCATCTCTAGTAACTTCACTATGTACGATAGCGGCAGAAGATTCTGCTATGTTAGCCACATCTTGACCAGTGGCGATGAACATAGCTGTCAGACCATTGGCTGCATGTGCACCGTTATTAGTTGAGCCACCCATGATGGCACCTACATTGGATATCTTTCTTTGGTAGTGAAGAGTATCAGCATCAACTCTAAATCTCTCCTTTAACAACTGGTTAGGTATGGTTACTTCTGCCACCACTCGCTTACCTCTAGTATGGAGGTAGTTGATATAAGAGTGCTTCTTATCAGTATCAAGGTTACCTGCAAGAGAAAACCACTCGAGGCCATCAGATTGTTCTTTAAGAATCCACTGAGTAGCCGCTCTTGTTGCCTTTGTCACCATATTCTGACCAGCAGCATCACCACATGTATAATTGAATCTTAACCACCTTATCTTACTCGCTGCAAACTGTTGGATACTAATCAACTTGCCCTTAGTAGTTGTGGATTCAACGAGTTCTTTGATCTTATCATAATTCTCTTCTATCCACAATCCAAAGTCTCTTGATCTTCCAGCATCAGACCATACGAATACAGGAGCACGATTCATCGAATCATCGATCACATGAGACTTTATTCCGCCTGCTTCTCGAGTAAGCTTCATACCTCGGTTATAACTTGCGACTAAGGTGCCTTCAGTGGTAGCTAGCGGGATATAGAAGTCTCCTTGAGCGTGTTCACCATGTATAAGTATGGGCCCTGCTAATCCCACAGGTACCTGCGCAACTCCCATAAAATGTTCTGTATTACCTGCATAGACCTTAGGAGATCCGCTATAGCTCCCGGTATGAGCAAGCTCTTGCCCCGTAACATTCTCTACAAAATCACGTCGCTTTTTGGCTATCTCTACAGTGTAGTCATTCTCATTCGATCGAGGTATCTTCATGAGAGCAAGATAACACCTCAAATGAAAATGGCCCGAAGGATTACTTCGAGCCATGTATATAGTGTTTATATTTTTTTAGAATATCGGGCAGAAGACTCCTCTCGATCCTCCATTGCATATGAGGTACTGAAAGGAAAGCTCAAATGAGCCGTTGCCTGCAGCTGCCGCACTTAGTTGAGACACATTATAGTCATAACTAAATCCTATACTATATCCTTGATCAAACTCGATTCTGCTTACAAGTATGATTGCATCAGAGTGGATGCCACCATCGACATTGTTACCTACTCTGTACCACGCTCCTATCTGGAAAAACTGTCCCAGTTCGTCTGTTTGAGCACCTCTGCCCGTTGTAGGGCTAATGGCAAATCTCAAGCTTGTACCTGCATTAATCTGTCTATGTGGACCTTGTGAAAGGAATACAAGATCTGGCTTAAAGGATACTTTATTGTTAAGTGGGTATTCACCACCAGCATGTATCGTCAGCCTACTAAGTAAACTCTCTTGTCTTCCAAGGAATGATACATTCGCTTGATTGATATGATGGAGTGCTATCCCACCGTGGATAGACTTCTTGTTATCAAAATTACTGAACCAAAACAATCCTCCTGATAAATCAGCATATGTAAAGTCTGGATTGTTGATTGTCTCTCCAGGAAGTGTAGGATCAAACTGTCCGTTAGTTACTTGAGTCGGCCATTGTAATTCGCCGACACTAACTCTTCTTTGAGTGATACCTCCATCGGCTCCGATAGATATATAGTGTCCAGTTTTTCTTCTGCCGCCTACTTTCTTAGTGTAGGCAAAAGACACTCTTGCTTGGGTAGTGCCAAATCTGGTACTACCTGCCACATCTGTATACAACGATACTCCGGCTCCAAAATAATCATCTCTTCCTACGGCGATTCTGCGGTCATACGATGCAGATCCCGTGTTATAGGCATTAGCACCTATTACTCCCGCCCATTGGTTACGATAGTTCACTATCAACCGGTGGTCACAATTAAAGACGCCGGTCATGGCAGGGTTAAGATTGAGGGGGGACAAGTAAAACTGTGAAAAATGTATATCCTGGGCGCCTATTGACGTCGCGAGGAGTATACATACCCCCAATACGATAGAATTAGTAATTCTTCTCATGGTCTTTGTGGTTTTATGGGGGGAGGTAAATACTTCTTTCTTAAGTAGTATTGCTGTCATAAAAGCTATTTTCATGCCAACAGTTGTTTTATAATTCCTATATGTATGACAGTTGACATTCCTTGTTCCCCTATTCCGGGTAAAATTATGCTCGTGTGGGGTTAAAACTAAGTCGCAAGGTTAAAACGGAGGTCCTTTGTCATTATTTTAACATTACGATCAAACCATACTCAGAAGATTGAGATTTCGAACAACATTATCATCTTACCAAGCTAATTGGCAGATCGACCATAGTTCATCAGTTTGCCTCCTAGGATCTTGTTTTGCTACCAGTATAGGTGAAAAATTTGCGAAAGCGAAGATCAAAACCCTCTCCAATCCATGGGGGACTATCTACCACCCTACCCCGCTTTTATCTCTTGTCAAGTCAGCTATCAATAATGATCCGCCTAATAAAAATGGCTATGTAAAGTCTAACGGTAGGATCTTGCATTATGGCACTCATAGCGACATACATGCCCATACCCAGTTAGAGTTTGTAGAGCGTTTCACTTCCGTAAATGTTCATTTTATAGCTCATATCAGACAGTCTCAATGTCTCTTTATCACCCTTGGCACCGCTTGGCACTTTTATCATACAGACTTAGATCTGGTAGTATCTAACTGCCATAAACAACCGAATAATCAATTCGAAAGGCGAATCTCCTCGACAAATGCCCTAGAAGCGGACATAGGTGAAATCGTAAATCTTCTCCAAAAAATCAATCCTTCACTGCAGATAATCCTTACTGTAAGTCCTGTAAGACATGAGAGAGACGGCCTAATAGCCAACAATAGAAGCAAGGCTCATCTCATCGCCGCATGTCACGAGATATGTGAAAGCTGGGATTCTGTACATTACTTCCCTGCTTATGAGTTACTAATAGACGATCTGCGAGACTATAGATACTACGATGACGATCTGGTACATCCATCTTCACAAGCCGTACACTATATCTGGCAATACTTAGTGAAGCATCACACTCTCCCAACAACTCAAGATCTGATTTCGTCAGCAGAGAGAATATCAAAAGATCTCAGTCATCGCACGATACAGCCAGAAAGTGAACAGCACAGAACCTTTTTGTTAAAGCTGATCGATAAGATGAATAAACTACAAGAAAATGGTCTCGACTACGAAGAAGAGATCAGTATGATAAAGTTGCGATTAGGCAATCTTAGTACTTGACTTGGCAAGCCTGAGGTCAAAGTCTCCATCGTGCACTTCTACATCGATGAGATTGATCCCAGGTGAAGTGCCTTTTCTCAAGGAGCCCAAGTCGTCATATCCAAGAGCTTCAGCACCATTAAAGGTTGCCCACTTTGTGATCTCAACATCATCGATATATGACTGATATTTTTTGATCACTTTCATTTCTTCAAAGATGGAAAGCTGCCAGTTAGAGCTCAAGCTGTCCGTCCCGATGCAAACCTTTGCCTCGCTATCTAGGAATGTCTGGTATGTTGGGAGATTATTTTCGATATACAGATTGGCATTAGGACATGTCACCCAATAGCAGCGCGGTAGCCTCTTCTTAACGGATGAGATATCCTCTGAAGAGGTCATAGTATTATGAACTAACAGCACTTTGGTGTCAGGTCTCAGATGATGTAGGATACTTTCTACGCTGGTTTTGCCTGTAGGCAAAAAGCCATCGATGTCTAACCCCATATCTTGGAAAAAAGTTAAAAACCCACCAGTTTTATCCTGAAACAAATGATTTTCAGCTCTGAGCTCCTGATTATGAATGGAGACTGTCTGTCCTGACTTCTGCGATCCTTTAATCAGCTTCCACAACTCAGTAGACACCGAGTATGGTGCATGTGGTACGATCGACTTCTTATGATGACCAGCATCTACCTGTGACTGGTATACCTGATGATAGTTATCAAAAGCAGTATGAGCCTGACTATCCTGCAACAAATCAAACATCTCGACGAACGTATAGTATCGAAGACTAGAAGCTTCCTTGGTAGATACCGTATCGAGCTGATTAGAAATATCTCCAACCGCAACGATGCCAGCCTGCTGCATCTCAAGATCAGCGAGTCTTATCTGCTCATCGATCACTTCTTGAGGGAAGGCTCGTAAAGACACGACATGCTTAATAAAAGATATCAGACCAGTCCCAGTTGGTATGACACCCTTGAGATGCGATAACTCTAGATGACAGTGCGCATTGATATAACCAGGAAGAAGGACACCTCTCCTCATATCTACGCCATCGACTCCTTTTCTTGAAGATAGGACATCATGTATAACACCTGAACTTTCATCGTAGATGATAACTCCGTCTTTGATAGGATCACCATGATGAGTGATGATAAGATCAGCACTTATTTTTTGCATGACCGAAAATTAAAAAGAGAAAACGGCTTGGAGTATACTATTGGATCATAACCTTAGAAATCCATTCGGCTCCGCTACTGGTGATAACATTGAATGCGCGATCTGCCTTGGTAGCGAATCGACCTAGTTCTTTTGTAATCTTGCAGAATTCATTGCTTTCTGGACAAGTAGGCTGTACTTTATTGACCTCTTCAAGTAAGCCGAGAAGTGGATCTAACTCCCTCTTCTTGCGTTCTTGTATGATGAATTTAAAGACCTTAGCAAAGTCTTTTTCGGCTTCATAAAAATCTTTTCGATTACCTGGTTTATGAACCTTCTTAATGACCTTCCAATTCAGAAGTTCCTTAAGATTCATATTAGAAGCTCCCCTAGACATGGATAGTTCTTCCATAACCATATCTGCACAAAGTGGCTCCTTAGATATCAGTAATAAAGCATGTATCCGCCCAACAGCACTTTTTATACCCCAATTGGTACTCAAGTTGCCCCAATCTTGGATAAACTTTAGTTGAGCTTTATTAAGATCCATGTTTAGAATAAGTAATGACTGGTGAGATATAAAGGGTTTACATCAGAAATTGTTTAGACTAATCTTACTTCGAGTATAAAAATGTAGCTCACGAGGGAGAACAAGCAGATCTATAGGACCACCCTTACATCTTCTATAAGGTCTCCTTCTTGGATGTTGTGGACGACATCCATACCTGACATCACCTTGCCAAATATCGTGTATCGACCATCGAGATGTGGAGTACTGCTTTGTGTGATAAACCACTGTGTACCTTCAGTGTCCGACATAGGGGTTGCCGCCATACCTAAGTATCCTTCACCGTCATAGTACAGTTGAGAGTACTCTGATCTAATGGTATAGTCCAGGCTTCCATATCCATCCCCTCTTGGACAACCTGTTTGGATTACAAAGTTAGGAACTACTCGATGCCAGGTCTTTTGATCAAAGTATCCCTGTTTGATGAGGTCTACAAAATTAGCAACACTGCCAGGCGCTGCCTCCGGATACAGTTGTGCCTCTATAGTACCTCTGCTCGTCGTGATTATCACACGTGAGCTATCAGTCACTTCATCTAACAAATCTAGACCGATAGGATGATTGTGAGCAGGTGTAGAAAGAGTTGCATCTGTACCTTCCAGATACGCGATAGCACTTTCACAGTTTTGATAAGCTTCTAAGTCTTTAGGCAGTGCGAGCTTCCGAAGTGCTGATCTAAAAGATACATTCAGACCTGGTACATCTTTAAATCCAAGTTGATCATCCATGATCAATGTTGAGATTCCAGCTATATCGCCAGGATCACCTAGGTCGATTCTCTCGATTAATTTTGTTGCTATCGAATTCTTAAGCGCATTGAAGGCTGCAGGTCGCGCATATATCTGTTGAGACCTAGTATTGGTCATCAGATCAGTCAGGCTTCTGATCGCAGCAGTTCGCACATATGGTTCGTCTGATGCCAAGCCTTTCTCCAAGATAACCGGAAGATTGACTGGATCAAGAGCCAATGCATTGATATGATGTACCATCTCAACGATAGTCTTGGAACTATCTAGGCCTCTTTTGATCTCATTACTAAAGACAGATCTTGTATTTATATATCTTGATGGAAGTGCATCCAGAGCTATCGCATAAAGCGATGCACTCTTAGATGTACCAGGTTCTTGTCTGGCTTTTTCAACATACGTATTGGCTAATATCCTAGGAATACGACCTCTGAGATTATCAAAAGCGAGAGAACTGATATATGGGTTCTTGTCATCTATGAGCACATCTAATATAGCTTTCGTATCGGATATATCATAACCACCTAATCTTCTTAGGATATTCACTTTTATCCTGTAGTCCACATCCCTTTCTAGTTGCTCTGTTAAAAAAGGAAGCACCTGCTTGTCTCCAGTTCTGGCTAGAGCACCTGCGATACACATTTTGATATCAACATTGGATGAACTATCAAATGCACTTTGAAGGCCACTTAAAGAAGTAGACAAGTCAATACCAGGAAACCGATATATATACTGTGCCGCCACGACTCTTGCTTCTTCTGGTGCACCCTTATCTTCTAAGATATCGATCATCCTCTGTGTAGCTTGAGGAGTTGTTTTTTGATTCAATGCAAATCGATAGATCGCTCTAGCCTGCCCAGTGATGAGATGATTCATGTCATTGCTATAACCCGCAGCGGAAGCAATCTGCTCTAGTGTTTTAGTATCACCACATTTACCGATTGCTTCAAGTATAGTTGCTCGAAGGGAGGTGTTGTAGGTAGAGGTATCTTGATTTTGGAAAGCTCGGATAAGTTCAGCTGTCAGAAGGACATCTTTTTGTTGACCTAAGGCATAAGCCGCTCGTTCTCTTAATATCTCATTGTCGTCATTGTTGAGGACAGATAGCAAACCCTCTTGAAGTTCTGTTGATACAATACTACTTGCCCCTTGCAAGGCGGCTAACCTCTCTAAGGGTTCTTCAGAATAAAGAGCATTAGTTAAAGCAGTTACGTCTCTCTTGTCTATCGCAGTCAGCATAGGCCGAAGACTTTCTGTCGACCAATCTAAGACAAGCGGACTTTCTTCCTGGGGACTAGGGGGAACACATCCTATGATGATAAAAGAAATGAGTATAAACTGAAGAGCACGCATAATATCGCAGTATGCAACAAAAGTAATATTACCAGAAAGAAAATGGGCCTTCAAAATTGAAGGCCCGCGGTCTTGGAATGTAATCGGCGATGCTTGATGGATTTATGCGGCCTCGGCATGTGCAGAGAGCTCAGCTAATAAGGCCTTTTGTACTTCATGTGGCACAGTCTGGTATCCATCAAATGTCCGGGTAAATTTTGCTCTCCCTTGGGACATCGATCGGAGGCTACTACTATATTGATACAGCTCCGATAATGGGACTTTGGCCATTATTTTTTGATAATGTCCTTCAGCTCCCATACCTGAAATAATTGATCTTCTTGTTTGCAAATCTCCCATGACATCCCCCATGACATCGTCTGAGCACAGCACTTCCAGATCATATACAGGCTCTAATATCTGAGGACCCGCTTGAACAAAAGCCTCCTTAAACGCCTGAGCGCTCGCTATCATAAATGCCATATCGTTACTATCAACAGGGTGCATTTTACCATCGAATATGCAGACTCTTATATTTTGCACACAAGAGCTAGTTAAAGGACCTTCTTCCATCTTTTGAAGTATCCCTTTCTTTATAGCATTACTATACTTGGAGTCAATCGATCCACCAACTATACACCAATAGAAAGCTAGCTTCCCACCCCACGGCAACTCCTCTATCTCGACATTCCTAACTGATAATGAAGCGGGATCCGGCATGCCTTCATAATAAGGTTCAATACGCATATGTACTTCTCCAAATTGACCCGCGCCGCCTGACTGCTTTTTGTGCCTATATGAGGTTTCCGCCAACTTAGTGATTGTTTCTCTATATGGAATTTTCGGTTTCTCAAACTCCATAGATATGCCGTTCACTTTCTCAATTCTATATTTTATGAGATCGAGATGCAACTGACCTTGGCCATGCAGAAGAGTCTGCTTTAGTTGTGGGTTCTGATCTATAATAAGAGTGGGATCTTCCATCTCTATCTGGTGCAGAGCTTTCATTAGCTTTTCCATCTCTGACTTAGAAGGAGGAGTCACTGCTGTCCTAATGCGCGAAGCCGGATATTGGATAGGAAGGATTTGCCTTTCGTCATTTTTAGAACCTAACGTATCATTAGTCTGTACATCCTTTAGCTTGACTGTACATCCTATATCGCCAGCATATAGTGTATTGATATTTTCTCTATTTCTTCCATTAGACAGAAAGAGTTGGGCCATTCTCTCTGATGATCTTGTCCTTTGATTGTGTAATTCTTGTCCTGAACTCACTTGTCCACTATATACCTTGAAATATGAAAGCATACCAACCTTAGGTTCTGACAAGGTTTTAAATACGAAGACTGATGGATCATCTGTCGGGTCGCACGACATACTTTCGCCAGTTACTAATGGAGCTGCCGGTCTTTGTGATGGTGATGGGGCTATGTCATTGATAAATCCCATAATCCGTCCACTACCCATATTTTGTGTTGAACTACAGCAGAATACTGGAAAAAATTGTTGCTGTGCTAAAGCTATGGTCAGTCCTTGTGCTAACTCTTCTTCATTGAGAGTACCATCTTCAAAGAACTTTTCCATAAGCGCTTCGTCATTTTCTGCTGCAACTTCCACAAGAGCATTGTGCATCTCTTGAGCCCTACTCATTTCTGATTCTGGTATGGCCTCTTTAGTTGGTTTTCCGCCTCCTTCTGAAAACCTATAAACAATCATACGCAGTGCATCGACTATAGCATCGAATTCACTCCCTTCATTGAGTGGATACTGCACTGGTATTACGTTATTGCCAAATCTTTGAATTGCCTGATCTAGCGTGGTCTGATAGTCTGATTTGTCTTTATCCAATTGGTTGATGATGAATATACCTGGCGTCACGTATTCATTGACATGATCCCACACTAGCTCTGTACCTACCTCAACTCCATTAACGGCATTCAACATAATTACTCCTGTATCAGCAACTTTTAGAGCGGATATTACCTCTCCTACAAAGTCATCATATCCTGGAGTATCGATTATGTTAATCTTAGAATCCTTCCAGTACGTATGCATCAGCGTGCTGAAAATAGAATTGCCTCGTTCTTTTTCAATATTGGTATAATCGGAAGTCATCGTCTGATCATTAATCGATCCTAGTCGGTTGATCTGACCAGCCTCAAAGAGCATACACTCTGAGAAACTGGTCTTACCCGATCCTGAGTGTCCTAGCAATACTACGTTACGTATGTTGTCAGAGGTATAGTTCATAGTGGTTAAAGTTTTGATTGTAGAATTTAATTTTACAGATACATGTAAAATAGGAAGGATATTTGTCATTTGGCCGTCAATAAAGAACTATAAATCAACCATATTAGAAATATTAAACTTTATGTGATTCATAGAGTATTGCAGTTCAGCCTATTACACATATAATCCAAGAGAATGTAACAAACACCACTATTATGGTAGCGACTAAGGATTAAATCACGACTCATCACTACTATTACTCGTCAATGTCACTAACAGCATCTTCTTAGATTATCTGACCGCTTTAAAAGCTACACATAAAATCTAGATCTATATTGATCTTTGACGGCTCTAGTACCTATTTTCCTAATTTGTTCCTTCAATCCAGAATCCAGAATCCTCAATCTTGAATTATCCTAACGCAGTACTATCGGCTTGGTCATCGAATCCACTCGACAACCTTAAACTAGTACTATTAAGTGCTGGGTTAATTCTCATCATTGGCCTATTACCATTCGGATTTGATAACTATACAGATCTACCGAAGTTAATAGTTGTTCATATTGCCATAATCGGCACCTTCTTAATTGACTACAAGCAAGGGAAAAAGTACAATTTTGACAATGGCGACATCCTGATAATCTCTTTTGTATCACTACATTTTCTATCCTATTTCTGGACGACTTTCCCAAGCCTTATCTGGTATAAATCTATCCATTGGGTCACACTTTATGGCCTTTATGTGCTCGTCAAGAATACTCAATTCGAACGGCAAGAGAGATATTGGAGTAATCTCGTTCTATTCACGTCACTGTTTAATGTTGCTGTGATAGCTCATGTCCTTTACACTTCTGGCATAAACATATCTCAGATCTCTCGATTAGAAGAGTTCTCTACAACACTACATACTCTCATTGGACATAACAGAAACATAGTATCATCTTCATTGGTGATAATGCTACCCATACTTGCCCTCATTAGTAAGCAATCAAAGCTTAAAACACTATTTACTATAGTCATATTTGCTTCATACATTCTACTTACAATTTTATGTAGCAGCAGAGCTTCATTTTTCGCTGTAATCCCTGGACTTATCGGGCTGATTCTTATTCATCGAAGATCCCTGCTTACTCGTAAAAGCTCTCTCATAATTGGTTCTTCAATAATCATCCTAGGCTCTCTCTTAGTTTCCACCAATATGAACCTAATAAAATATCTCAATCCTATTTCTTCGCTACAAGCAGGCAGTGGAGATGACAGGTTACAAATTTGGCACACAACATTAGATCTCATAGGAGACCGACCAATTATAGGCCATGGTTCTAGCACGTGGAAAATAAATCATTTGTCTAAGAATACTGACCACTTCTACAATGCTGACAGGATAAATTTTCAATATACACATGCCCATAACTTATTCTTAGAAGCAGGTGCAGAATTAGGTTTAATTGGAATGCTACTTTTAATTCTTATTATTCTAGCCCATGTCCTCAAAGTTATTAAGGACAATAGCCATCATAATTATAACATAGCATTGTTCCTATCC
>CAYYBR010000083.1:1590-16014 GCA_964470035.1 uncultured Saprospiraceae bacterium | reverse complement strand
CTCCTACCCTAGCCATAGGGCCTCTAGGTGGTGAAGCAGAAAGTATACTTTCTGAATTTAGCTACACTGGATATTACGAATATAGTGATAAACAAGGCATACTAGACTTCCTAACTTCGGTATATAACAGTCCTCAACAAGCATCAGCTGAAGATAGAATGAATATTAAAAAATACGCTAGATCAAATCAAGCAAAGCATCTCAGCACATTACTTGAAAAGTTAGAATAGGTTCAATTGAAAGGATGTTCCGACAAAGGTAAAGCTGCAAGCGTATGCAAATTTTCTTCCACCAAGTAAGGTTTAGAATTTCTGATCTTATAAACTACCTCAATCGCTTTTACAACTTCATCTAACCCAAAACCATGACCTTCTAAGATCTTCTGATAACTCTTAGTATGTAGTTCTGTAAAACCACCACTGAACTCAAACTCTTCATTCCCGATTTGTAAGGATCTATAGGTTCTTTTCCCTTGTTCTTTTATATGCTCTGGGATTACATCATAGTTTATACTCAAAAACCACTTTACTCTTGCCTTTTGAAGTTTCATGTATCCACTCGCTCTATCATGGCTATGAATATGAACTTCGCTTTGTTTTAGATCACCAAAAACCCACATCAGCATGTCGTAAAAGTGTACACCGATATTAGTTGCTATTCCTCCTGATTTCTGAAGGTCACCTTTCCAGCTAGCATAATACCATACCCCTCTGGAAGTGAGATAGGTGAGATCAATATCATGAATCTCTTCTGTACTTTTCTCAATCTTTTGTTTTAGCTCTATGACACTGGGATGTAGGCGTAGTTGAAGAATATTATACACCCTTTTTCCAGTTTCCTTTTCCATCTCTTTGAGTCCATCTATATTCCACGGATTCAGTACAATGGGCTTCTCACATATAACATCAGCTCCCAAGCGCAACCCAAATCTGATATGTGCATCATGAAGGTAGTTAGGAGAACAAATGACGAGATAATCGATACCCTTACCTTTTCTTTTCAACTTTTCGAGATGGCGATCAAATCTTTCAAATTCTGTGAAAAATGCACTGTCAGGGAAAAAACTGTCAATGACACCCACAGAATCACTAGGATCTAGAGCTGCCACAAGCTGTCCTCCAGTATCTTTTATCGCCTTCATATGGCGAGGAGCTATATATCCCGATGCCCCTATCAGAGCATATCTTTTGCTACTCATAACTAACTTTAATGCATGTTGATAAAGCAAAGCTCTACCCTCAAGAATCCGTAATATTAAATAAAAAGATAATATTTATGTATGTATTGTGTGATAGTTAATAAATGAAGTACAGTCTTATAGTCCCAACTTATAATAGACTTGATGAACTCAAAGAATTGATACCAAGTCTAGAGGCTCAGTCTTTTGATAACCACCTCTTTGAACTAGTGATAGTGGATGATGGGTCGACTGATGACACATTGGCCTACCTCAATTCGCTACAACTATCATTTGATATCAATATCCAAAAGCAAAAAAACCAAGGTCCAGGAGCGGCAAGAAACCGCGGCATGAGTGTCGCAAATGGTGAGTACTTCATTTTTGTAGATTCTGACTGTATGTTGCCACCAGATTACTTCACTACTCTCAATAGTCATCTCGACAAGTTCAGACTTGATGCTTTTGGGGGACCAGATACTTATCATCCAAGTTTTTCTCCTCTTCTTAAAGCGATCAATTATGCTATGACCTCTTTCATAGGAACAGCAGGCACAAGAGGAAATAAAAAAAGTCTATCAAAATTTTACCCACGTAGTTTTAATATGGGTATTCACAGGAGAGTTTACGAAAATATTGGAGGTTTTAACATGCTTCGACACGGTCAAGATATGGACTATTCGGCCAGGATATACGAAGGTGGATTTATGGTTGGCTTGATAGGAGATGCATTTGTCTATCATAAGCGCCGAACATCCCTAAAAAAATACTTCAAACAGATATTTAACTGGGGAGTAGCGAGGATAAATCTCAGTAGATTACACAAAGGTATGCTCAAGCCTGTCCACATGATACCTGCACTTCTATTGACCAATGGAGTGACTATTTTGCTTTTAAGTTTATTTGGCGTTATCTCCAATCTGTTTCTAATCAGCGGATGTATAGGACTCGTTATATTGGCTCTAATCGCATTTTTTCAATCACTTCTCATGTATAAAAGTATCCATGTCGCCCTATTGTCTATAGTGACGATATTCCTCCAGATATTGGCTTATGCACTGGGTTCCCTATCTGGGACTTTTCAAGTCTTCGTCCGAAGGAAGGAAGTGGCTACAGGATATTCTAAAAACTATTATAAATAACTAGGCTGATTCTTGCGATCTACTCTTGTAAACAGAATAGATATATCCCACCACAAGAAGAATAAAGAAAATCGAACTTGCCAAACTTATCTTTTCACCGATAACCACCGTCTTTGGAGAAAATTTAAACCTTACTTCATGAGTACCACTAGGTAGCCGTAATCCTCTCAGGATATAATTCAGTCGGACATGATCCACTGGACTGTCATCTATGAAAGCTTGCCACCCTTTATCTGGTCCATAATAAATCTCCGAGAACACGACCAAACCTTCCTGAGATGAACTTGTCTCATACACTATCTCATCTGGTTCATAAGACGTTATATTCACTTTTGCGCTTGGATCAGTATGAACACCTAGTCCATTTGTATAACCCGGAAATTCCGAATTGAGAAGGACAGCTTCACTTTTGATATTAAGGTCAGTAAGTGCGTCAATTTCTTCGTTGGGTGTGGCAACTGATCTGACTGATTTAACAAACCAACCTACTCCCCCTGCGGTCGGATTTTGCTGGACTTGAGGGGCACCATCAGCACCTGGTAAAATGATATATTTAACATTAAACATATCAAGAACGGAACGTCGATTCTTCCGAAGGTGTCTCTCTATTACATCATTGATACGAGTCATCTTTATAGCACTATATCCATTAATAAGATTGTGGTGCACAGATCCTGTCGACGAACTAAAAGGCGATCTGGAAGTTATATCAAAGACGCGATAATTATGTCTTTCTTTCTCTAGTGATAAAATCTGTGTATCGACAGGTCTTTCATTAAAGGTAGTAGCAATCTGTCTTTTTGATTGAAAGTCATCATGATCGACATATCGAGTGTTAACACCCCAAATATCAAACAACATAATACTGCCTACTGCCGCTATCACGACTAACTCTGTGATCTTATTTTTCAAAAATAAGAACAAGATTGACCCAACCAGCAGGCCAATGAATGCGGTTCTCCAGCAGTCTCGCACAAAGAGCGACTTTCTATCTTGAATATAAGGAGTAATATCAGCACCTTGCTGCGTATAGTATGCATCATTTGGGGCACTAAAGTCAAGGATTGATGGGCCGAAAAAAGCCAATGCGGTCGGCAATAAAATTGTTAAACCAGAAACTATTAGCAAGTGTCTCTTCTTTCTTGCATCGACCATCGAATTTTTCTTTTTCTTTTTCGATTTTTTTGATTGCAAGAATTGTTTCAATCCATAAGCCCCAAGAATAGGAACAAAGAAAGATGCTACATTTAATACCGAAGATGGTGCTCTAAACTTTGAGTAAAAAGGTAGGTAGTCAAAAATAAACCTATTCAAAATTGAGAAGTTGTCTCCCATTGATAGTAGTATCATCCAAAAATATCCTAGCCCCAACCACCACTTGACATTTCCTTTGACGGCGAACAAACCAAGTAGGAATAGAAAAAAGACAGAGGCACCAAGATAGTTGGGTCCAGAAGTAATAGGTAAGCCACCCCAATATAAGGGAGCTCTCTCAGTGCGGTAGGTTTTGTAAGATTGTGATTTTCTACTTACTTTTTCACCATTACTTCCTCCTACAAAGCCTGGAATAAAAGAGGCCATGACGTCTTTTACATCATTGCTCCATTGCATCGCATATGTCCACTCTAGGCCATCTACTTCCGAGCTGGTAGCCGCCTCAGTCGACGCACTTTGTAAGATAGCCTTCCCACGCATAGTAGATTCAGAATAATCATACATAGACCATATCTTGGTAGCTGATGTTGACATACCGATTATAATAGCCGCTAAGACAACTCCAGTGCCTTTGGCAAATTGAATCCAGTTTTTTGATTTGATAGTCTGAATCAAGATGATAAGTCCATATATCATAAAAACGAGAAGCACATAGTAAGTCATCTGAGGATGGCGAGTCTGAGTGCCAAAGGCAAATCCTAATGTTAGAAGGATTCCACCTAAAAGATAGCGTTGCTTTTCAAAAACACTTAGTATTCCAGCAATGATGAATGGGGTGAAAATCAACGTTCTTATCTTACTGTTATGTCCAGCTTCCCATAAAATGACATTGTCTGTAGCCAGCACCATAGGGACGCTAAAGATTAAGCTATACCAGGGATTAAATCCTAAAACGAGAAACATAATAAAGCTAATCAAAGTACCTGCTAGATATAACCCTATTGGCTCATCAAAACCTATTTTGAGTAGATTGTAAAACTTGTATATCAAATTATTAGAGCTGGGTGGGTTGGCAAGTAATGGCATGCCACCAAAAGGAGCCGGGTTCCATAAGTATGTTTTATTATTCGCTTCTTCATATTGCTTGACAGCCTTTACAGATTCCTGTCCAGATAGAATGTCAACCTGTGGAATCGCTTTCCCTTGTAATTGAGGAAAAAAATAAGCCACATTGACAAGTATCATGATGATCAATGCAATGACGTAGGGTGCTAGTTTTTTTGTTTTAATGTCTAAACTCATAGGTTGCTGTGTAGGTCTCAAAGGCCTAGATCCTTTAACTTATTAAAAAAACTAAGATATGATCTTATATAGTCCGTCTACCACTTTTTAAGGAAAAAGAAGAAAAATGGTAAATCTTCTTTTCTCCCCCCATTCCACACTTTGTCACCCACAAGTCAAAACTCCCAGCATATGACGTAAGTCTGACATATTAAATGTGTCAGATATTTTAAATACCGTTCTGAAGACATAATGAATCTATATAATAGTCGTATTTAGTGGCTTTAACACCTTGAACTACATATGAACCGACCTACCTCCTCTATGCTAGTAGCATTGCTACTACTTTGTGCACCTTATATTGCTCATACTCAACTTTCTCAGAAGGCCATAGGCTATATCACGAGCCAAGAGGGCCCATTTACAGAAGTGAACCTCTCATCAGACGATTTAAGAATCTCTAGCTCTCATGTAAGCTCGATATCAGGTGTGGAGCATATCTACTTCCAACATCTATATGATGGGATAGATATCATCAACTCAGTAGGAAGTGTTCACTTTGATCGATCAGGTGATGTAGCCCACGCTACGAACTCATTTGTTGACATCATAACACCGCAAAGACAAAATCTCCAAGTTGATGCTGTGAGTGCCGTAAATACTGCAGGTACCCACTTTAACCTACCTAGGATTAGTCAGACTCGGATACTTAGCGCGCCAAGTAGCGGAACTGATGCTCATCATATCTTATCGAATTCGGATTTCTCAACGAGAGACATAAGAGCTCGACTCGTGTATTTAGTAGGTGAAAGTGGGATGACCCTATCATGGGAAGTATTCTTAGAAAAGCCCGACGATGGATTTATGTGGCTGGCATATGTTGATGCGACTGATGGGTCAGTAAGTAACACTGAGTCATTAACAATCGAATGTACTTTTGAATCTTGTAATCAAGATAATTCTCATACGCACAGTACCCCTAGGACAAGTAGCTACATACCAAGTTCTACGACTACTCCAAATTCCTACGGTGTATTTGCCATCCCACTTGAGGCACCAAATGAAGGTGATGCCAGTATAGAAACAGCACCATGGTTAAATGCTCCTCTAGTAGCTTCTCCATTCGGATGGCACGATACGGATGGAGTTGGTGGTGCAGAATTTACGATAACAAGAGGTAATAATGTTTTTGCAGTCGAAGACAGGGATGGTAACAATAATACAATAGGTGAAAGCCCTGATGGAGGAGCGGATCTCATTTTTGATTTCCCATTTGATCCAGAACTTGCACCTGAAGACTATGTCGACTTTGCAATAACCAATCTGTTCTATATGAATAACATCATGCATGATGTGACTTATCAATATGGTTTTGATGAAGCAGCTGGAAACTTTCAAGTCAACAATTATGGTAACGGTGGACAAGATGGGGACGAAGTCTTAGCAGATGCCCAGGATGGAAGTGGTACTAACAATGCAACATTTGGTACGCCTGTAGATGGAGGTAATCCACGAATGACCATGTTCGAATGGACAGGAGGAGGCTCTAATGAACTATCTGTGAATGCCCCAGGTAATGTAAGTGGAAACTACGTTGTGGGTGGAGCTGCTTTCAATCCAGACATGGCCTCTGTAACGGAACAGGTAACCCTTGCAGACCCTATAGACGCATGTCTTCCAATAACCAATTCTGATGATATATTTGGAACCATCGCAATGATAGATAGAGGTGAGTGTACATTTGTTGAAAAGGTTTTGGCGGCGCAGGAAGCTGGAGCTCTAGGTGTTGTCATATGTAATAATAATCCTGGTGAAGCCCCTATAACCATGGCTGGAGATGATCCAAGTATAACTATACCATCAGTCATGCTTTCGTTTGAAGATTGTGAACTTCTTAAGATTGAGATTGATAACGGCTTAAATGTGACTATAGATGTTCAAGCAGGTGTTAATAGAGACTCTGATCTAGACAATGGAATTATCGCCCACGAATATGGTCATGGTATCTCCAATAGACTAACTGGGGGTGCAGGAAATGGAAACTGCATCAGACTGGATGAACAGATGGGAGAAGGATGGAGTGATTACTTTGGGTTGATGATGCAGATAAAACAACAAGACCTTCCGGAAGATCCCAATGGTATCGGTACTTATGTCATCTTTCAACCTCCTAGTGGAGGAGGAATAAGACCTTGGCCCTATTCGACAGACTTAAATGTTAACCCATCTAGCTACAACGATATTTCACAAGTAAGTATCCCGCATGGAGTCGGTACAGTATGGTGTACGATGCTTTGGGACATGACTTGGGAGCTTATCCAAAAGCATGGATTTAGTCCTGATCCTTACGATATAAATAGTGGTAATGGTATCGCTATGCAACTTGTTATGGAAGGCCTAAAACTACAGCCATGTCAGCCTGGGTTCGTAGATGGAAGAGACGCTATACTTGAAGCAGATTTATTACTCTTTGGCGGTGATAATTCATGTGAGATATGGAGAGCGTTCGCTAAAAGAGGGTTAGGTATAGATGCTGATCAGGGAAATCCCAATGCCGTAAATGATGGAACAGAGTCTTTTAGAAGACCCCCTGGATGTCCTGATGAATTAGTTCAGCCATGTACCGATGAAGTTTTGGTGTATTCCGAAGAAACCATACCTGATGCAACAAATGAAAGAATCAATACTGTCATTACTATTGAATCTAGCGCTGTCTCAAGACTAACTAATGTGGAGCTAAGAGCACGAGAGGCCATAGATATTTTTCCTGATTTTGAGGTAGAACGAAGAGGCGAGCTCTTCTTAAAAGCTATCCCCTGTGATGATAGTGGGTCTAGTTTGGCGCCCCTCCCCGAGAGCGAGGAAGGTTCACAGAAATAGAGACACTCTCAAACTAAGAATCAATAACTCATGATTTTAATAATCTATTGATCTCTATTCTGAAACAATAGAGTAGAAGGACTATTATATCTTTGTTCTTTACAGCAAAGATATTACTTGAAACATCTCAGATACCTCAACACATTTTTATGGCAATACAAATGGAGATTGGGTATTGGTGTTCTCTTTGTTATAGCACAAAACTATTTTAGGGTACTTGTCCCTCCGCAATTTAGGAAGGCCTTAGATCTAGCCTCAGTATGCCTACAAGAATATAGAAGTCTGACTGACCTTGAAGAAAAGGCTTTCACCCTCAGATATATAGAGCTTAGTTTACTCCAATATGCATGGTTAGTCCTTCTTTTTGCCGCCATCATGGGACTTTTTATGTTCATGATGCGCAAGACTATTATAGTCGTTTCTCGACTCATCGAATATGACTTGCGCAAGCAGATCTTTGGTCATTATGAATCTCTAGATCAGTCTTTCTTTAAGAAGACACCCACTGGCGATCTCATGTCGCGCATAACTGAAGATGTATCCAAGGTACGCATGTACTTAGGCCCTGGACTTCTATACTGTGTCAACCTTGTTACCTTATTTGTGCTGGCTATATCAAGCATGTATAGTGTCAATCCAACTTTGACATTATATGCGCTAATTCCGCTTCCTATACTTTCTATATCCATATATTATGTCAGCAGCGTCATCAACAAAAGAAGTACGATCATCCAAGCCCAATTGGCCAAACTCAACACCGTTGCACAAGAGGTTTACTCGGGCATAAGAGTGATTAAATCATATACAAAAGAGGATAATTTTCGTCGCGCCTTCGCAAATGAAACAAATGAATACCTCGCAAACTCTATGTCTCTTGCTCGCGTCAATGCCTTTTTCCATCCTCTTATGCTCCTTCTAGTTTCACTGAGTGTCTTATTAGTAGTTGTCGTTGGTGGACAGGAAGTGGCAAAAGGAAATATCACACATGGCAATATCGCTGAGTTTATCATATACGTGAACATGCTTACATGGCCATTTACAGCTATCGGTTGGATTGTCTCCATCGTTCAGCAAGCAGAAGCTTCTCAGGCAAGGATTATGCAGTTTCTGGAGGAAAGACCCGCCATAGTGAGCAAAACTGATGAGGTCTTTGATATAAAAGGTCAGGTCATCTTTGATGATGTATCACTTACATATGAAGATAGTGGTACAAAGGCCCTCACTGGTATTAGTTTTAAGATCAACAAGGGCGAAAAACTTGGCATCATAGGAAGAACCGCTTCTGGTAAATCTACGATAGCGTCGCTGCTACTACGTATGATGGATCCTCAAAAGGGAGAGATTATGGTAGATGGAAAAAACCTAAAATACATCAATCTTTCCTTGCTACGCCAGCGCATAGGATACGTCCCCCAAGACGCATTTTTGTTTTCTGACACCATCTCCAATAATATAGCATTTGGCGAAAGCTCTCTAGATATCGACAAAGTGAAGGATATAAGTAGTCATGCAGCTGTACATGATGATATCATGAATTTTTCTGAAGGTTATGACACCATGGTAGGAGAGCGTGGTGTGACACTCTCTGGAGGACAAAAGCAAAGGATCGCACTAGCGCGTGCTTTAATCAAACAGCCTGACATCATCATCTTAGATGATTGCCTCTCAGCTGTAGATACCACGACAGAACAAACCATCCTTGGGTACCTTTCTGAGGTTCTTAGCGATAAGACTAGCATCATTATCACTCACAGGATATATAAACACTTGGAGTTTGATAAAGTGATAGTACTCGAAGAAGGAGAAATCATAGAGTCTGGGACTCCTGCCGAACTCATATCATCTAAGGGATATTACTATGATATTCTTACAAAACAATCTGTCGACGAGAGCACAACACCTATAGAATAATTCTTCATGAGTACTCCTATTATGGCTCTATAGAAGGATACATAGTGTATCAAAACTTTGATAAGTGCCGAAAATTCCTATTTTTAAGGTAGGTAAACCGTATGATCAGTGGACAAAGGTGGAGAAAAAGCACATGAACGCGTCTACACGAACAAGGTTCGTGCTGGCCGTAGAAGGACATACTTCTTCGATGTAAGACAAACTAAGGGAAGTGATTATTATATCACTCTTACAGAAAGTACAAAGCGATTTGATGGAGAGGGATTCACACGACATAAGATCTTCTTGTATAAAGAAGATTTTAATCGATTCGTGGATGGCCTTCAAGATGCCATCAATCATATCAAGAATGATCTGATGCCTGATTACGATTATGAAGAGTACGATCGCAGACAGGAAGAGTGGGAGAAATCCAAAGAAAATGCAGCTGCTGAAGAGGCTGCTACTGAAGAGACTACTTCTGAATCTCCTTCCTCTGAAACCACAGAGTCAAGCTCTGAGGAAGAAGCAAGCGTGGAAGCTCCCGATGAAGAAAAATCTATAGACAGCGAAGACGATATGTCCTGGTAGTTCAGCGTTAATGCTGAACATTACTTTCGTTTCCTACGCTAACCGTTATATGTAGCCTTACCCGCACAGGAGAGTCTAAAGTCTTTCCCGGTTTCCACAACGGCATACTCTTAAGTATCTCCCCTATTTTATCCCCGCATCCTTCGCACGTCTCTCTTCTTACGAGCACATTGGATATGCAACCTTTTGTGCCTACAGTGTATGTTAGATTGACAGAGCCTTTGATATCAGAACTGGCTAGCACCTCTTGATAATCAGGATGTGATTGGATGTATTGATTTACATAGGACAGTAGACAGAGTCCATTGTGCGTCTCAGCCGTACATCCTTTGGGATGGGGCATGTCTTCGACGAGTTTGTATATGTCACCTTCTTCTGGGTCACAGTTATGAGGCGTCTGAGATATTGCAGTGAGAGAAGCGATCATAAAGATCGCAGTGATCAAAGTTTTCATAGGGCCATCTTATACCATCATAACGTTCATATTATAGATATTCATATATGAACGTGTTAGTTTTATAGATGAGATGGTATATCAGACACCATACCCTCTATCGACCATCTTATATCTCAGTGTATATGAAGAGCCTTATCACTCATCAGAACACCCATCTAGATAAACCTCTAGTACCGCAGATGTACTTATTTCAAAATTAGGGGCTAATACAATCTGCACTCCAGCATCATATATTGTTTGACCCGATTCTATTTGTCTAACAGATCTAATCGAATCAGCAGCCACAAATACAAAATCACCAGCTCCTTGCATGCCATCAAGATCTAAGAAATCTTGACAGACCTCTGTCACACAAAGACCAAATGCATCGTTAAACACTCCTTCTCCCCCGGCAACCCTAACATAATACACTTCCCCAACTGCAGAGCCAACCACATTTACTGAACTATGTCCGTTTTGACCACTGCCATTATCACAAAAGACAAGTGATAGGTTATCACAATCTCCTCGATAGACCTCCATAAGAACTTGGCTAGTTCCATTTTCTACTTCTACAGTTTCGATAGCAAAGTCACCGCCACTAACTGATGGAATCCTAAACCACATATCGCTAGACGCTATACCCGAAGCATCACAAGATAAACTTGACGTCGGTTGAGCTTCTGCATTACTCAAGTGCCCGCTATAAACAACAGGTTCACATGATTGTGAAGAGATCGGTATTTCTATCGCACTTTGGCAAATGTCATTAGTAAAGTCCTGAACTCTAAAAATACATAAGCCAAACCCCCCATCTTCATCACTGTTTATATCTACTACTCGGATATAAAGTCTTTCACCAGGATCTCTTCCACCTATCCTCACACTACTATATGGAAGTCCACACTCATCTAAGCGCATTAGATTGCCACAAGTTCCTTCGTATACTTCAAAAGCAGCCTCTATCTCTACCTCGTAAGTGTTGATGATGACATCTCCGCTCTCTGGGACTTCAAAGCTGAACCACACGTCTCTTATGAAATCTCCCGTATTAGCACATGCGAATGTCTCCATGCTCTCAGAAGAACGTGACAAACTATACACCCCATCAACACATTCATCTAAAATCTCTAATTGAATAGCGCCACCGCAAAAGTCATTGTCTGGTCTGCAAAACGGAATATCTATTGCAAACTCAGCAAAATATCCACTATTGATTCTACATGAAGTTTGAGGAGAGTCAAGGTAAGCTTCAATATGTAAGTCTTGGCCATCAGGCACAATAGGTTCTAAGTTTATAATCTGTGGGCTCCCAGTCAATGGATAAGAAATATCATTTACTATGATTGATGAAGCTGTACCATTATCCCTATAAGACACTTCTATCACTGGCTGTACTAGATCAGGATTGCCTGAACAGTTAAGACTACTGACAACACGTACATGATTGATAGCACAAGTATTCGAAGGTGACATATCGCTGATACAAATTTCAAACGATTCTAATTCATATTCCTCATTAGACCCCACCCTTATAAAAAGCAATTCGGACGGCATCAAATCCGAAAGTTCTAAAATAGCATGCTTATCAATATTCGGAAATAATTGCTTGGCCGTATTACATCCAATAGCCGTAAGGCCATCACATGAACCTCGATAAACTTCGATGTCAGTATTTTCTATTCCATCTACTACTTGGAATGTTTCAACTTTAAGATTTCCCGAAGCTGGAACAACAGCTGAAAACCAAAGATCTTTAAAATCATCGCCAAAGAATCGCCCTCCACAACTCAAATGATCACCTGGTGTCCGAGATCCATTAGCGAATTCAAGATTATGTGTAGAACATTCGTCCAACGAAAGCTCAATAGCATTGGCACAATCATCATTTGCAGGAGCATAGACTATACAAAGATCTAGCTGTTGGAAAAAATTACCCCTATTTGCGACTCTTATAAAAAGAACTTCCCCTACACTTCTGTCGCTGAGTACAATGGAAGCGCTACCACCGTCCTCATTCTCGACAGCACATGCAATCTCGGATAACGACCCACAGTCATTGGTATAAACCGCCAAGGCAGCATAAGCAAAAGAAAACTCATTTGTTGCAGAGGCTTGAATTGTAATATCTCTTTCTTCTTCTACCACGATCTGGTACCAAGCATCACTCAGTGTAGAATTGAAAAAATTACATTGAGATGAACCAACAACACCAGAAGGTGTATGCAATGCCAAATTAATGTTTACAGGCGTGCAGCTATCATCAATTGTAAGAACCATTGCGTTCGTACAAAAGTCATTTTCAACTTGAGAAATACAAACTGTGAAAAACGCCTGTCTACTAAAGAAGCCTGAAGGTGCTACACGTATAAAAATGCGCTCCCCAGCAGACAGATCACCTGATGGCACTACAGCTCCCCCGTTACTTCCATTTACATTTCCACATGCTATAAATGATAGGTTATCACAAGAGCCACTAAAGATCTCGGCAGCGAGTCCAGAAAAATTGTTATCAGCAGACAGAATCTCTACGGCATAAGTGGCGTCACTAGGTATATCATATACAAACCACATATCTTCACTCGGGTTATCCACGTCCTCATCACACGATATGGTTGCAGTAGGTAAATTAGAAGGAGTTGAGAAATGTGTGCTATAGACTACGTTGTTATCACAAACCCCTTGTGAACTTAAGTCAATAGCCGACATACAAGTTTCATTAGTATCAGGTTCCGGTGTAAATACGCATAATCCAAACCTGTCTTGACCTCCAAAGCGTTCTGTAGCTCTCAGATAAACAAACTCTCCTGCAGTTAAATTTTCTATTCTCTGACTACGAAATAGAAAAATACAAGAATGAAATTCAAGATTATCACAATCTCCTTCAAATAGAGTTAAGTCTGTTCCGCTATCCGTAAAATAAGGAGATATACCTAACTCTCCACTAGCAGGAACCAGCACTCGAAACCATACATCTTGCCATTCAGGATTTGTGCAGTATATTATCCCAGAAGGTGTAGAACCAATATTATCATATTCCTGACAGGTATTAACCATAATCTCTAGTGCACCTATGCAGCTATCATTAGGCACCATACCAGCAAAACAATTTTCTACAGCTGGCAGAAATTCTCTAGCTTGATAAAAACTATTGCGCTCACATTCATTTGGCTGATTACTCACTTCGACGGAAATATCACGAGAAAGGCCCGTAGCAGGTAGATCTTCTAGAGTCACTAATTGTGGAGATGACTCAACTGATACAAAGGCAATAGGAGATCCGCTTCTTATGCTAATGAATGCATTCGAATTTAGAGGAAGCCGGTGATAAACTAGAACATCCTGTTCGTAAGTATTAGCTATAGGATCACAATCACTTGTTTCCAATATTTCAACTAGATCGATAAAGCAATTACCTGATACTACTTCATCAGAAGCACATATTTCAAAAGATCCTTTAAGAAAAAAACTTACAATCCTAAAATAGATGGTTTCTCCAGGTGTTCTATTCTCTAGTTCTATGCGAGGCATAGAACTAAATCCTGAAGTTTCATTGTACGTTCTACTATTGCATGCAATTGGCATCAAATTGTCACAAGCCCCTTCATACGCCGCCATAACCATAGTGCTTGGACCATCCTCTATACTGTTTGTTCTGACAGTTAAATTTCCAGAAGGGGGTACTACTGCACTAAACCAAAGATCATCGTTCGTGTTTTCATTTCTGTTACCACAGGGTAAGTATGGAGTTGGATTATTAGATGCTCCAGTCCCCCCATTATTTACGGTGATACAACTGTTATTCACTGCTAATTCTGTGGCTCCTGAGCATACGTCATTCTCAATTGTGCGCACACATATATTAAAGGATT
>CAYYBR010000083.1:0-1490 GCA_964470035.1 uncultured Saprospiraceae bacterium | reverse complement strand
GTAGGATTTCCCTCATTATTAGCTGTATGTGTACTGTAAACTGTTTCTTGACATCCTTCATCTATAGTGAGAGTAATAGCATCTGAACAAATATCATTTGTTAGAGGCTCAGGTATCTGTGCACAAAGACCGAACTCACCTTGGTTCGTTCCTTCTCTATGAGTTACTCTTAGGTATAATCGTGGTTCTGACACTTGATATCTGATACTTCTATTCCCACCAAAGCAATCAATGAAAACTAAACCAGAACAATCCCCACCAAAAACCTCAATATTAGGAGTTATTCCTTCAAATCTTGTAGATATAATTATGTCTCCTTCTAGAGGATTGTCCACAAAAAACCAGACGTCCTGTTGATTGATTTCACAATAATCTTCATCAGAAGAACCGGATGCTCCAAACAAAGTGAAAACATTATCGCATGTACTATCTGAGTTGAGTGGTAATGCACCCATGCATTCATCATTTGAAACAGTTCCCTCAAAACAATTACCTGCTGATTCAATGACATCTCCTATCCTATAGTCTTGGAAACAAGTGGGGCTTGATAAACCAAATTCTAGATTCCTGAACAGCCCCCCATGAGCGGGAAGGTCCAAAAAAACTGATTGAGGATTTTGATTTAATGTAAAACCAGAGCCATTGACAAAATTTGGAAATACGGTCAGGCCAGTTGCATTCCTGTGATGGACCAAAAACTCTTGCTGATACGTGTTAGTTTGAGGGTCACAAATCCCTTGTCCTCCTGGCTCAATCAAAGAAATATAGGGGTGAGCAGAAGTTACAGCATCGGAAACGCAGAGATTAAAGGCTACATTCAGGTTTGCAGCTACTCTAACTAATATCACATCTCCTTGATTCAGCCCATCTAGTTCGATAAGGGAAGAATTGCGATCTTCATTACAGTCAGTATAAACTCGATCACTACAGCTTAATATGGCAAGGGAACCACAGCCCCCACTAAATGCTTCCATGGTTACAAAAGGTGATGTGCCCCCTACAACCTGAGCCTCAATACGAAGCTCTCCCGTAGGTGGTACCACGATCTGATACCATATGTCTTCTCTAGAAAAACTGTCTCCGCAATGCAGAAATTCATTCGGTTCATTGGAGTTCGTTGCACCGGATGGTACTATGGTTAACAGACATGAACCATCAGGTTCAAGATCTATAGCATTAGCACAGATATCGTTATCCGGTTGGGCATTGAGAAGCCACGATGAGAAAATTAACAAAACAACTATAAATAGCCTCATAGTTAGTATTCTTTAGGAGATTCCATCAATGTAGTGAAATATATGGATACCAATACTGAAAGTACTAGCGAATTTTGTCCAATATGAGCAATAGCTAAATACGCTTCTGTATTACCCCATCTCACTCACTTCCATCATAGCATCTTCTACTACATGGACAAGCTCTGTATAGTGTGGAAGTCTTTTAGTCTCCTTGGTTCTGACTAAGGGGAGATCGATATCAATGTGTTTGAC
>CAYYBR010000082.1:0-16486 GCA_964470035.1 uncultured Saprospiraceae bacterium | reverse complement strand
GTATAAGATATAATCGCTATATTGGCATGACTAATTAAAGATGCTATGGAGCTATCCCCGACACGTATCCAATCACTAGAAAGACTTATCCTTCACTCTGAGATACCTCATGAAGATGTAAAAGTCGAACTACTAGATCATCTCGCTACCGAGATAGAAGTGAGGATGGAAAGTAATCCAGACTTGTCTTTTTCAGAGGCCATAAGACTATCAAGTAAGGATATCAAAGAGAATATCATCAGTATCCGAAGAGATATAGAACGCCAAGAAATCAAAAGGTCCATAGGCGAGTCTTTCAGCTTTCAGAACATAAAGTCCACCGTTATCTTTTTGTTTTTCAGCATAGCAACTTATGGTTGTTTTCAAGTTTTAGGTGCTTGGGGTGCTCCTATAACCAGTAGCATATCCGGACTTACGATCATAGGACTGATGGTATGTGCTTTGAGGATGAGAAATATCCCAGCGTCCGCATCTCTTCAACTCCAATATAGAAAGCAGAACTTCTGGCTACCACTTTTGCTTGCTGCATCCCTAGCTTTTATAGTGAGTATGATTATGCTCAAGATCATTGTAACCGGCCATTTCTGGAGTTATATCAATGACATCCTACTCATCCCCGTAGCTCTATCTTATGGATTCTTGCTGAAAGTCATGATACATATCTGCACTTTCTGGGTTGATGATATACACATGAGAGCTCACTTAGAAAAGAGGATAATGGAAGTAGCCTAGTAATTGTAAAAATAGAGCACTCCATCAAATTGAGGAGTTACTCTATCTTATACATCTTACAAGTTACGTCTTGTTATTTCGGTGGATCTTCTTCACAAAGAGCAGGTGCACAAACGCACGGATCACATACTAGACCTAAGCAAGCATTTGTTTGTAATTCACAGGCTCGAGATCTACAAAAGAAATCCCCTTCTCGATCTCGAAATCCTTTTCTACATCTAAACAACCTATATGTCCCTGAAGTTGAGAAGTAAGAACCTTCTTCGATAAGCTCTTTATTAGCTTCTAGAAGTACAACTTCTTTTCCATTTTCTGACTGACCATATACGGCGTAGTAATATGTGTCTCCTATATTATAATGATGAGCCGTTATCAAATCTACACTTGAAAAATAATCACTCATAAACTTGGTGATCTTGACATGAGCTACAGACTCAACATCCATGACTTTTTCAAAATCACTGGAAAGAGTATTTTCTAATTCTACCGATGAGATATACTCACTTTTATCTATCTCTACCGGCGTTACAAAAACACTAACTAAAAATAAGAATAAATACATGATTTGCTTTTTATAAATTAACAATCTAATTGATCAGAGCCCACCATAAAACGGACCCATTGTAACTGACACACGACGATGCCTCATTCTAAAATAGTTGTGTTGCAACAAAACAATTATAAATTAGATCTTCATATATACCTAGTAAAAAACAAACTATATTTTCAATTTATCACTTATTGGAAAATCAGCATCACTTATTAATACAACACCACAGCGACCACATCAAAAAAAGACGAATCGACTCAGATTTGCTTTTAAAAATGAGTCCATCGCGGACTCTATGCAGTCTCTCAAGTCGGACCATCCTAGGAATTAAAAGTGTTGATGCCGACCTCACCATCAATGAAAAATCCGAGAAACCCATGAAGCACTGAGAAAAAAGACAACATCCTCTAAATCCATCCAAATACACTAACTTGCGATGACATCCTCATCAACATTTAGACTATGCTCAATTTTCTACAAGCCCCTACTTTCGCATTAAGCCTTCTATGCATACTTTCGTGCCAACCTTCTAATACAACTTCGATCGATATGATGAAAGAGAATGCTCAGGGTCTAGATGCTCCTGCTGCTATGAAGAAAGACTCAGTACTCACCGCACATGGACATACACGGACAGACCCTTACTTCTGGATGCGACTTACTGACGAGCAGAAGACTGCGGAGCAAGCTGATGAACAAACCCAGCAAGTCGTAGACTACCTCAATGCTGAAAACGACTATACTTCAGCTGTGATGACCCACACCAAGGACTATCAAGAGATGCTCTTTGATGAGATCAAAGGTCGTATCAAGCAAACAGATGAGTCTGTCCCCTACTTCTCTAATGACTACTGGTACTATACAAAGTATGAGGAAGGCAGCGAATATCCTATCTACTGCCGCAAGAAAGGGTCCTTAGATAATGCTGAAGAAATCATGCTTGATGTGAATGACCTAGCAGAAGGGCATGAGTATTATAGTGCCGCTGGCTTGGCCGTAAGCAAGGATAACAAGATCCTAGCGTATGCCGAAGATATCGTCAGTAGACGAGTATACACCTATCGGTTTAAGAATCTCGAGACTGGAGAAACGTATGCCGACAAGTTAGAAAACGCAAATCCAGGAGGAGCTTGGGCTAACGATAACAAGACCTTCTTTTATACCACAAAGAATAAAGTGTCTCTACTCTCTGAAAAAATCTGGAGACACCAACTAGGAGAATCAGCAAGCAAAGATGAGCTGGTTTATCATGAAAAGGATCCGTCCTACTACATCGGCGTATACAAGTCCAAGTCAGACCAGTACGTCATCATCTGGAACAGTAGTACCCTCGTCAGTGACTATCACGTACTTAATGCTGATGATCCTGATGGTAAATTTCAACAGTTTACTCCTAGAGGTACCAAGCATGAGTATTCTATCTCGCACTACCAAGACAAATGGTATATCGTAACTAATGACAAGGCTCTTAACTTCCGACTGATGGAAACTCCAGTGGGACAGACTACCATGGACAACTGGAAAGAAGTCGTAGCACATCGAGAGGATGTTCTTCTCTCGGGTATCGACATCTTTGATAATTATCTAGTCATGAGCGAACGATCCAATGCACTTAACCAGATTAGAATCAAAGATCAAACTACACAACAAGAACACTATCTGGATTTTGGAGAAGCTGCCTATGTCGCATACACTTCTACTAATCCAGAGTTCAATACTGACCAACTAAGATTTGTCTACAGCAGTTTGACGACTCCAAGATCCACCATCGACTATAACATGTCGACCAAAGAAAGGGAGATCAAAAAGCAACAAGAGGTAATCGGCGGTCATAATCCGGATGAATATGTCACAGAACGCATATTTGCGGAAGCGAGAGACGGAGTAAAAGTGCCGATGTCCATCGTCTATAAAAAAGGAACAGAGATGGGCCCCGATACTCCCCTACTACAATATGCTTACGGCAGCTATGGTAACTCGATAGATCCGTGGTTTAGTTCTGTGCGTCTCAGTCTACTAGATCGAGGCTTTATATATGCCATCGCCCACATAAGAGGTGGACAAGAGATGGGCAGACAATGGTATGAGGACGGCAAGATGTTCAAGAAGAAAAACACTTTTACTGATTTTATCGACTGTTCTAAGCACCTAATCAGCGAGGGATATACATCTGAGGATCATCTCTACGCGCTTGGTGGAAGTGCTGGCGGATTGCTGATGGGAGCTATCATCAATATGGCTCCTGAGCTCTATAATGGAGTGATCGCGGCAGTGCCATTCGTCGATGTGGTCTCGACTATGATGGATGAGTCGATCCCTCTCACCACTAACGAATTTGACGAATGGGGCAATCCCAAAAACAAAGAATCTTATGACTACATGCTCTCCTACTCACCTTATGATCAGGTGAAGGAGCAAGAGTATCCTAATATGCTCATCACCACAGGATACTTTGATAGTCAAGTCCAATACTGGGAACCCGCCAAGTGGCTAGCGAAGCTTCGTGATAAAAAGACGGATGACAACATCCTCATCATGAAGACCAATATGGAAGCAGGCCATGGAGGGGCGAGCGGAAGATTTAAGCGATATAAGGAAACCGCTCTTGAGTACGCCTTTTTCCTCGATCTCGAAGGGCAAGTATTAACTAATTAGGCCAATTACTTCTTTCACTTTCGTAAATACGCCAATACAATACAACAGATACTGGTCGTTTCATAGTGGTGCGCTAGTATATTATGTGTCCTTTTTCTAGATCTGATGCATAAACTGGTGTATATCAGACACTTCCCCTCAACCAGTTATGATAAACACGCGATGCTCGATATCTTCGTTGAGCATCTAGAAAAGATACGTGAACTTGATATCTAAAGACCTGTAATATCGTGAGCCTAAGATTCTTGGTTTTCTTCATGCTTCTCTCAGTGCCGTTTATATCAAGTGGACAGAGACAGGTTATAGCAGATATCCAGTTTAACGGCCCTCCTAACCCTCCTGCAGTTATAGCCATTAATCCCCCAACAAACTGTGGTAATCCAGTTCAAGGATTCCTAGGACTACGTGGAGGAGCATTAGTGTTTAATGACGTCGAAGGCTCCCAATGTTGTCCATGCTTTGTAGGTGGGCCCAATGATTGTGGAAACAATGACAACCAAGTTCAGATTGGACCAGTCATCACCGCTGGAGCCTGTAATATCAGTATAAGGGTGGAAGTATCTTTTGTGGAAGGAAATGATGGCTTAGAATGTGCTGATCCACAGTTGGCTACATTCGCTTGCAACCCTAATTCAGGAGCAGATGGTCTTGATATCTCGTTTAATGCTCAAAACTTAGGTTCGTTTATTCCCATAGGCACGTTTTGTGGAAACACCCCAGTAGAAGGAAATTGGACACCACTCTCCGCGACAAGCGGTTTCTTTGAGGTGACAAATATTCAGACAGATTTATTATTTCTCAATGCCATAGGAGGCACACAAGCTCTAGATGAAGAATACAGAATAGATAGAATTTTAGTGGAAGGAGACCCCTTTAGTGCCGTGCCCGCATCTATTAATGTGACCAATGATATGCCTTGTAATGGCATGGACGCTCTTATACTGACCGCCATCGGTGGTAACGCGGGCTCATCTTTTATGTGGTCTAGAGATGGAACACCTCTTACTGAGACCAGTGCTACATTGAATTTAGGCATCGCCGATATGACCGCATCAGGGACATATCAAGTAGAAATACTAGACCCAAATGGTTGTAGAACTATAGGTTCAGCAGTGGTCAATGTTCAGGATTGTGCAGCTCCTATACCTGATTTCACTGGACTCGACGATATCTTCTGTAGAGATTTTGATCAGCTCTCATTACCGAGTGTATCGACTAATGGCATCCCTGGAACATGGAATGTCAGTAACGATCTGATTTTAAGAGATACAGTTATTTTTAACACCCTAGTTTTTACCCCAGATCCAAGCACTGGTGCCAACACTGTGAATATCCCTATTCGCATCGACGAGATACCTGTCTTTGGTGATTTCCCGCCTAATGGGAAAGACATTTGTTTCTTTAGTACTCCTGGTCAGACTCAGACATTTGATCTTATTGATGAGTTCAGTTTAGTCCCATCTGACCTGCTTGATATAACCTTTAATGGGATGACCACCTCCACAGAACAAGAATGGAGAAGTATGGAGGTGCCATCTAATCCAGGTTCATTTGATGTTGAGATATTCACCTTGCCTTTTGGGGCATGTGGCAGGATAGATACTATGACTCAGCTAAACGTATCATTTATCGATATGGCACAAGACAATCAGGAGACTATTTGTTTTGGCGACCTCACCCCACTAAACTTTAGTGCACTGGTTCAGTCAGGCGATCCAAATGCCGTATGGTCAGATCTTTTTGCTACAGGTGCAGATTTGAGCGATCCTAGAAATGTAGACTTATCTTTTCTTCCCGTCGGTCAATATAATTTCCAATATGATCTGAATCCTACAGTGAGTTGTAATCTGAGTGATCAAGCTATGTTAACTATCGATATTATCGATTTCCCTACAAGAACTATATCGCCATCGGGTTTATGTTCTGGCGACGGATTTTCAATCAATATTGATGGTGTTACTTATGACGAATCCTTTCCTTTTGATGAAATATTCATACAAAATCCAAGTGGGCCATGTGATAGCATGATTGTGGTAGACCTCATGTTTGATGTCGCACCCACAAGAACTATCAACCCTCCACCCTTCTGCCAAGGAGATGTCTTCACCTATAATGGCGTAGACTATACCAATGATCAAAACATAGTAGTATCTGTACCAGGGCCTACACCATGTGATAGCATGAATGAGTTGATACTAACCTTTATTCCATCAGTTACAGAATCCATCACTATAGACACCTTATGTGATGGTACTCCATTTGACTTTAGAGGTACGACATACACTCAGTCCGATATAGTCTCTCTTACCTTTCCTGGCATGAATGGAGAGTGCGATACTTCTGCGACACTCGAACTAACTTTTAACCCTGTACCGATGCGCTCGCTAGTCAGACCAGACTTATGCAATGGCTCAACTTTTACTTTCGACGGGGTTGACTATACAAGAGATACGACAGCGACCATAAGCATAGCTAATCCAGCAGGAACCTGTGATAGTTTGATCATGCTTGATCTCACTTTTAATGCAGTACCCGAGCGATCAGTTATACCTACAGATCTCTGTGAGGGCGATCCATTTACCTTTGATGGTGTGGATTACTTCAGTGATACGGTAGCTATGGTGACAAGACCTAATCCCGGAGGATCTTGCGATAGTTTGATCACTTTGGATTTGTCTTTCAGTGCTCCTTTCCGCATGCCGATCACAGCATCACCTTGTGAAGGTGATACTATATTCGTTGATAATGTTGCCTATACAGAGTCTTTTGTGGGTGATGTCAGAGTCCCTGATATCAATGGTGGTTGTGATACCATCTTCAGTCTTGACCTGTCTTTCATCCAATTGATCAGGACGACATTATCACCAGACCTTTGTGAAGGGGATCCCTTCTCTTATTCTGCCAATGGCAATACTTATGCCGAAGGACAACTTTTGACTGGTACTGAGAGAGTGTTGGGTCCAAATGGTTGTGACTCGATCATCACGATAGATTTATTCTTCAAGCCTAATAGCGAAACCAGGTTCGAAGAGATAAGAAATAGCGGAGATTCATTCTCACAAGTGATTAATGGAACCCTCTATGACGAGTCAAATCCTATTGATACTATTAACCTTCCATCTGCTAATGGATGTGACAGCACCATCTTCGTCAACTTTATTTTTGTTCAAGGAGTCTTCGACTCACTGATTAGGAATGAGTGTACAGGTAGTGGATTCTCGGTACCTGGAGGGCCTAATGGGCCATATGACGAAGCCAATCCAAGTGGCATAGACACCTTTATGCTTGCCGATGGACGAGATTCATTTTTTATAACACGCATCACTTTTCAAGATCCTGGCATCAACAGGTTTATGCAGACTCTTACTATAGGAGATCCATTTAGCATCGACTTTAATGGTGAGACATATGATGCTTCTAATCCGATGGGTAGAGATACACTAGTTGGTGCTGCAGCTAATGGTTGCGACAGCATAATCGTCGTTAGTCTGAACTTTGTTGATGCATTTACGACAGTGATAGATACTATGTTATGTCAGGGAGATCCATTTTCCGTAGACGTAGATGGGATCACCTTCAATGAAAGTAATCCAGACACGACCATAACATTGCAGACGGCAGATGGTATAGACTCTATCATAACCGTGGACCTTGTATTTAGAGAGCCAGACACTAGCATGATCTCAACTCCTCGGTGTATAGGAGATGGCTTTAGCATAACCGTCGGGCCAGACACTTATGATGAGAACTTTCCATCTGGTATTACACCTCTTATTAATTCTGTTGGGTGCGATAGCATCGTCATAGTTGATCTACAGTTCACTAGTGGCGTCACGGTTGCACGTACAGATACGATCTGTAGCGGCACGACGCTGATGATCGGCTCTACGGTATACGGAGAGAACACACAACTCTCCGGCACAGAAGTACTGACTGCAGCTGCTGGATGTGATAGCACCATCACAGTCGATCTAACGGTTGATACCATACACTTCGAGCTAATCACTGAGCCTATATGTCCCGATGCGGATATGTTTGATTTTTCTATCATCAATACAAGGCCAGGTCAGAACCTGACGGCACTTATAGATGGTATAGAGACGATGGTGATAGATACTGTAAGTGGCACTCTGCCGATAGGGACACAAGATCTAGTTCTGACTAATGACGGACTGTGTGGGACGATGCCTCCATTTGATATCTCCTTCCACCCAGCGGAAACCTTAGACATATTTGAGTCTGCTAGCACTGCAGATTCGCTCACACTAGCATTTGATTTTTCAGGTATAGTTTCTACTGTTATATGGATGCAGGATAGTACTGAGATATGTGTAGACTGCACTTCCGTAAATGTCTCTTCAAGTGAATCAGCTACATATACGGTGCAGCTTATGGATGATCTCGGGTGTACTTATACTGCTTCATTCGATGTCATGGGAGATGACCCTAACCCACCACCTCCACCGCCGCCGCCACCACCGGCACTAGATACGATGGACTTCTTTTTACCCAATGTGATCAGTGCAAATGTATCAGCACCGAATACACTGTTCTTCTTACAAACAACAAATCCATCAATCATTGATTACGATCTTAGGATCTTTAATCGATGGGGTAATCTCGTTAGCAGCTTATCTAACCTTACTCCTAATGATCCCAACTTTGGATGGGACGGACGATCGAACTCGGGAGAGCTACAACCAAGTGGGGTCTATGTATATGTAGTTGTCATCCGAAGAGAAGACAGTGGAGAACAAACCTTGGCCGGAGACCTACTGCTCATGCAATAAGAGGTAAGCATTCTATCATAGATGTTACAATTGATTTCTTTTTGAGTCTAAACACTAGTTTTCTTATATATTGCTTTTATATCATATGATCTTTCATAAAGCTCTACCAAATCAAATCTGCCTATGAAGCTCATAGTCTTGTTATTCCCATTGATTACCCTTATAGCAATCATGTCTTGTAAATCGCAAAAGATTGATTTGAATAAAAATGATGAAGCCAAGATATTTTTTGGTTCGGGTGGTGGCTTTGCCGGGACGTCTAAGCAGTATTGCCTTGTAGCTAGCGGAGATCTCTACAAAAAGGAATCTATCCATGAAGATTGGAGTCGGATTCATAAAGGCAAGTCTGAAAACGCTCAGTTGTATTTCACAACCATAGATTCGATTAATATAAAGGAGATCACAGTAAACACTCCAGGTAATCACTATAGATATATCGAGTATGAAACTACCGAATATAACCATCGAGTGACCTGGGGAAGAAATCCAGATGACGTCCCACAAGAGTTGAAAGACCTGTATCAAGAGCTACACCTATTCGTAAAAAATACAACACATACCGATAAATGATTTCATTAAGATCAATTGTAATAGCGACCCTACTTATATTTCTAGCTTTCCAAGTCTCAACCCAACAAAAGCTAGAAGTTGTTGAAGCTGGTACATCCATAAAACATCAAGATCTACATCTGACACCGGAGGCTTATCAAAAGTTCCAAAGCTTTGATCGAAGCAGCCCAAAGTCATTTGATCAAACTCCTAAGCTTCATTCTTTTTCTCTTGACAGAGCAGTATGGAGAAATAACCTTGAAAAAGTATTTGATCTGGACGGCAACTTAATCGCAGTTAAAGGGGCTATCAAAGGAGTCCGGGATTTGAAGAGCTCCGAGGCAAGAATCCATAGTCACATTGATCATCTAAAGGACTTATATAACATCAAGAGAGTCTCTGATGAAATCCACATCATGAGTACAGAATCAGATGATAATGGACATACACATACTAGGGTACAACAGTACGTGGAAGGCATAGCAGTCTATGGAGGAGATATGATACTTCATGAGGATGAAGATCATGAGATCTACCTCATACAAGGCTCTCCCATACAGATTGATAGAGATCTATCTATGACACCTAAGCTATCAACGACTGACATAGAAGGAGTGGCCATATCACTGACACCTAACTATATCCCTTTTCCAGCATCTATAGAGGGATTGATGACACACAAGCAAATAGAGGCAACTCTCAAGCTGTATACTGAAGGACTACAGACTTCTCTGATCTACCAAGTAGATATCTATCCTAATCTTGGCAACAAGAAAACCATGTTGATCGATGCACATACAGGAGAACTGATCAAAGAGTTTGACACGCTGTGCAAGTTGCACAACCATGATCATGGGGTTACAACTGAACCTCTTGTCGACAAGAATGAAGAAGAAGAATTTGTAGGTCGGGCGGTCAGTGTATCGGGTGATTTATTCGGAGAACAGCGCACCATCAATACGTATGAATGCAACTCTGGATTCTTCATGGTAGACGCCTCACGAGATATGTTTAGAGGTCTTGAGACTACCTGTGATAATACTGACCAACTACTCAACGGAGTTATCCTGACTCTTGACGCTGGTAATAGAAGTCCAGAAAATAGAAACTTCGACTACGAAGTCACCTCCTCAAATACGCTGAACAATTGGAATGATCCTGTGGCTGTATCCGCACACTATAATGCGGGTCAAGCCTATGAGTATTTTAGAAACGTATTTGGCAGACAGTCTATCACAGGCAACGGTACTAATATTATCTCCTTTATCAATGTAACCGAATCTGATGGCTCCAGTATGGACAATGCCTACTGGAATGGAGAATTTATATTCTATGGCAATGGTAACCAAGCATTTAATTCGCCCCTTGCGCGTGCTTTAGATGTAGCTGGCCATGAGATGGCACATGGTGTGATACAGACTACAGCTAACCTGGTTTATCAAGATGAATCTGGTGCCCTCAATGAGCACTTTGCCGATGTCTTTGGCACGCTTATCGAGCGTGAAGACTTTCGTATAGGTGAGGATATAAGCAACCCATCTATCTTCCCAACAGGCGCCTTACGCGATATGGGAAATCCCAACAATGGTGGCACCAGATTGGGTGACCCTGGATATCAGCCTGACAATGTCAGTGATCAGTTTTTTGGTCGTGATGATAACGGTGGTGTGCATATCAATAGCGGCATACCAAACAAAGCATTTTTCAATTTTGTCACTGATGAATCATTTGGAGATAGCAATGGTGATCGCGCAACTATAGCTGAACAAATCTGGTACAGAGCACTTACCTCCTTCTTACGGTCTAGCTCCAACTTCTCAGATATGAGATTGGCGATAGTACAGGTCGCTCAGAACGATTTTGGCAGTACAGTTGCAGCAGCAGCAGAAAGAGCCTTTGATGCAGTGGGTATCACAGCTAGCCAAGCTACCACAGCTGTAGAAGACTTCGAAACGAATCCGGGTACTGAATATGTCGTATGGTCTAATGATCGACTTGATCAAATCAATGTAAGCCTTGGCGAAACAGCCAATTTGTTAGGAGCCATAAGTACGACTTCTCACATCAGCCGTCCAAGTGCTACCGACGATGGTCAGTTCGTCATATTTGTGACCGATGCTAATCAAATCCAGGCTGTAGAGATAGACTGGTCTACGGGAGAGATCGTAGATGAGTTTTTAGTAGGTAGTGATCCTATCTACAGAAATGCCGTGATCTCCAAGGATGCTACTAAAATAGCAGCAGTTACAGGTGACTTATCAGCTGGAGAATTTGAAAATAGCATCATCGTCTTCGATTTAGTCAATCTAGTATCCCGAGAATTTGAGTTATTTAATCCAACGTTCTCTGAGAATAATACGTCAACTACAGGTGTACAATATGCCGATGTCATGGAGTTTGATTTTACCGGTGAGAATCTGATCTATGATGCATTCAATGTGTTAGACGGCGTTTTTGATCAGATTAGCTATTGGGATATCGGTATCATCAACGTCTTTGACAATGAGACGCAGCAGTTTGGTGATGGCAATATCTTCAAGCTCTTCACAGGACTCCCTGAAGAAGTCAGTATAGGTAATCCAACCTTTGCTAAAAACAGTCCTAATATTATCGCTTTTGACTTCAGAGAGATTGATCCCATCACAGACGAACGGACCTTTAATGTATTAGCCTTAGATAGAGAAACTGGAGATGTCACCAGCATCTTTGAGAATAATGTATTCGGTTTTCCGAGTTACTCATTAGAAGATGACCAACTCATATTTAATGTTGTCAATAATGGAGATCTGATCCTTGCCATAACAGATGTAGCAGCAGATAGAATAACAGCTGTCGGAGACGTATTCATCTTTGCTGAGGCTGCTGACTGGGGTATTTTTATGGGAGATGGCACGAGGGATTTTACAACTAATACAGAAGAAATTGCTGCTGCATCGGGCCTAGTAATCTATCCTAATCCCTTAGAAGATGAATTTGTCATCGATCTCACAGGGACTGACATACGTGGAGGCCAACTTGAGATATACGATATGGCAGGTCGAAAAATATTGGAGCAAGAAATACGAGAACAGGCCAGCATTTCAGCTGCTGAGTGGTTACCAGGTCAATATCTGATCAAAGTGCAGTCTGAGCAGGAAGTATTGCTCAAAAAGGTAATCAAGCCATAGTGCACAAAGAAATGAGTTCAGTGGGGTAAGACTATAACCACAATACCTAAGTTTTTTAGGTATATTTGGCTATGATCGATCCTAAACTACTCAGAGGAAGTCTCGACACTATCATCCTAAAACTGTTGGATGAACATGACGAGATGTATGGATATGAGATGACTCAACATGTCAAGGAACTCACCAAAGGACAGATCAAGATAACTGAAGGAGCGCTCTATCCAGCACTACACAGACTCGAATCCAAAGGAGTACTCTCCGTAGACATAAGAAATGCCGGTAATCGTATGCGCAAGTACTATCGCCTCACTCCATCTGGCAAAACTGAAGTCACAGCACGACTCTCTGCTATGCATGACTTTATACAAAGCATACATCTTATCATCAATCCGAAGTTAACTTGATGAAAGACATAAAACTGGATAAGGACAGGCCACGACTTTCTGATATCGAGATACAGAAGATATATGCTTTCACAACTAAAAAGTATATCAAGTATTATGATGTGCAAGTGGAGTTAGTGGATCACATCGCTAATAAGATAGAAGACATGCAAGCATCGGATGCTGGATTGTCTTTTGACAAGGCACTTCATGACGTATACAAAGGATTTGGTGTCTATGGTTTTACGAAGGTCCAATCAAAAAAAGAACAAGAACTACAGTCTTACTGGGCCAAGCGGATGAGACATCACTTCTACCGATATTTCAAATTGCCAAAAGTTATTTTAACAGTGGTGTTATCGGTTCTTATCTTTTTTGTCTTCAGATATTTATCCGTTTTTCACCAAGATGGTATCATAATATTGATCGCCCTCATCACGATTTGTGTGGTATCTATTTTACTCAGTTATCGACTTCGAAGAGAAAGAAAAAAGAATTATCCGGACAAGGAGCTTTTAGTTATGCATTCTTATGAAGCGGCACTCATGGGCACTTCTTCATTAGGGAATCTCCTTCCTGTCTTTTGGTTCCAATTTCCACAATTCATTAATAATAATCTATCTATAGAGCTCCTCGGATTTTTGTCCATTGCATTTGCATTTATGATCATCGTTCTCCATGCTTCTATCTATGTATTTCCACAGTGGTTAGAAGAAGAATTAGCAGAGAAATATAGTTGGATTGCCCCGCAGTTATCTTGAGTGCCCTATTGTCTTGAGCGTCTGACTCTAGACCATGCACCAGATCACAGGTACTTTCTTAAGTGATTCATCCAAAATCTCGCACTAAATCATATCTCTATAACTGGAGAAATGTCATCAAAAACTATAGATTTCTCCAATTATAAATTATTATATTTGGAGAAAAGTAGCATCACTTAATAGATTTCTCCAGTTATGACCGACCCATATCTTGTTGGAAGAGAGCGTGAAGTGAAGATGATAGATCGCTTACTGGCCTCCGATCAGCCTGAGTTTCTAGTGGTCTATGGAAGAAGGCGTGTAGGTAAGACTTTCCTCATCAGACAAAAGCTTAAAGGCCATCTGGTATTGGACTTCACAGGAGCGCGTGATGCAGATATGGATACTCAGCTCAGTAATTTCTTTGGAGAATATATCAGAAGTACCGCAGGCAAGAAAGAGACTACACCTCCTAAGAATTGGTCCAGTGCTTTCCAATATTTAGCTGACTATCTCAATAGTCTCAGACACCGCAAACGTAAGATCGTCGTCTTTTTTGATGAGCTACCCTGGATGGATACGCCGCGATCAGGATTCATAAGCGCCCTAGAATACTTCTGGAATCAGCATGGATCCAAGATGAACAACTTCCTCTTCATAGGATGTGGATCTGCTGCATCATGGATGCACAAGAAACTCCTCAAAGCGAAAGGGGGACTCCACAACCGCGTGACCCAACGATTACATCTCAGACCATTTACGCTAAGTGAGACAGAGCTCTACTGCAAAAGGAAAAAACTAAAATTAACGAGATATCAGATCATCCAGCTGTATATGGCCATGGGAGGTGTGCCCTTTTATCTCAGAGAGCTATCACCAGGCAAAAGTGTAGCACAGCTGATAGATGAGATCTGCTTTCATCCCGATGGCCGACTCTCTGACGAATACAACCAACTCTATCACTCTCTCTTCAAAAATGCTGAAGATCACATGGCTATCATCGAGGCCCTAGCAACAAAACCATACGGATTAACCAGAGATGCACTACTGAAAAAATCGAAACTCCCAGATGGAGGGTCATTTACAAGAGCAACGAAAGAACTTATAGACAGTGGTTTTATAGATGTCTATCAACCATTTGGAAGAATCAAAAAAGGTGCAGTCTACAAGCTCATAGACCTCTATACACTCTTTTATCTCAAGTTTATCAAGGGCAATATATCCAAGAGAGCCAACACATGGCAAAGCCTATCATCTGGTGGTGCTTTTAATGCATGGAGTGGATATGCCTTTGAAAATATCTGTATCCTCCATATCGATCAGATCCTACAAAGCCTCGGTATAGGTGGACTCCATGCAGATCTATCCTCCTGGTACTTCAAAGGAAATCAAGAACTGCGAGGTGCTCAGGTAGATCTTGTCATAGATAGAAAAGATGGCATCATCCATCTATGTGAAGCCAAGTTCTCCAAAGAAGAATTCGTCATCACTAAAGATTATATCAAGCGACTCAGACACAAGCGACTTGCCTTTCAGCACGCTACCAAAAGCAAAAAGTCAATCGTAACCACCCTCCTCACCACCTACCCTGCTATCCAGAACAAATACTATCTCGATGAGATACATACCGAGATAAGTATGGATGCCTTATTTGGATAATATCCTGAGGTGGTCTTGAGTGTCAACCTCAAGATCATAACACCTGAAATCACGTCGCTATATCTGGAGAAATGTCATCAAAACCCATAGATTTCTCCAGTTATAACCTACACATAGGCCACCATAAGTCACCTTGACCACCCCAAGTTACTGCCATAATCGTGCACCACATCTCTATCCAGAAACTCGAAAAGAGATCACAATGCTTGCTGTTGTAAGCATGCCGCTAAAGACCAAAGCTTTTTTACGCCAAGTACAACCCAAGATTTCCAAGAAGATAGGCCCGATTTTATTCGTGTTTCTCACTTCTCTGTCTATTTTTACAAGGCAGGTAAGCACTGCGCTTGCTTTCAAACCAACCCTTTGAATGTAAAGATCCCTAACCGATGGATCTTCATGATCTTTTTGCCTATTTGCTGGTGTACATCAGTAGAAGGCCAATTCTATGTTCAGGACTTTGAAACTCCTGATCCAAACATCAACTTTAGTCCAGACAGCTGCCAATCGAGAGTTGATAGATACTTCGGCATATTTATGGAGGCAGATATAAATCAAGTCTTCGGCAATACCGGATCATTTTTCACTGCTCAAGATATAGATGATTGTGCGTCTTCTCCTGCGATGATGACCCTAAGCAACATTGATATTTCAGGTAGAACAGCCATAACCGTATGCTTTGATATAGCGGAAGGTGACGATGGTTCAAGTCAAGATTGGGATGCCACTGATCAGGTCTTCATCGAGTCTTCTGTAGACGGCGGGGCAATATTTACAGAGATAACAAGAATCGAAGCAGCTGGAGGTACTAATACTGAACCGAGCTTTGACTGTGATGGTGATGGCTTAGGCGAAGGAGAGCCAATTACTTCGACGTTTACTACCTACTGCTTTCCCTTGGATGTGACAGGTACATCACTTGATTTCAGAATAAGGATAGTTAATTTAAACGCACTTGACGAAGACATCGCATTTGATAACATCAGACTCTTTGGTGATGGTGCCACCCTACCTGCTCCAAATCCTTGTCAGGATTGCCCTGTTATGCCTGCGACTAGTATGGTCACATTCGATGGCTGCTCAGGTGATGACTTTGAAGTCATCGTCAATGACATTACTTACAACGAATCCAATCCCTCCGGATCAGAGACCCTCACTACCGTAGATGGTTGTGATAGTATCGTCACCATAGATCTCAACTTTAGAGATCTCCCTCCTAATCCTGTGATTGAGCCCATTACCTTTTGCTTTGGGGATGGTACAT
>CAYYBR010000081.1:0-16504 GCA_964470035.1 uncultured Saprospiraceae bacterium | reverse complement strand
GTCATATGTTCTGCCAGGTATACAGATAGCATGATCAGTATCCTCACGGTGGTACCAAGGTTGGATTTCTACTCCTTGAGCATTATGCCTATAAAATCCTTCTACCTTTTTACCTTTTAAATCAGCAGTGATTTTCTCTAGCCACGCAGACTTTGAAATACCTTCATATGAATACCAAATACTCATCTTACGCTTCTGGATAGAATTCTATAAGGAGTTGGTTTTTCTCTATGCTCTGTCCCTTTTCACAATGAATCTTCTTGATGACACCTGAAAACTTAGTCTTAATGACATTCTCCATTTTCATAGCTTCTAATATCATCACGGCATCTCCCTCTTCTACTGTGTCTTCTTCCTTCACCATTAGGTCTAGTACAAGGCCAGGCATGCTACTCTTGATAGAAAGATCACGATTTTTTTGAGCAGAAGACTTCTGTATGTTGACCACTTGTTCATCCAAAGCAGTGCTGATGTCAAAGGTGTATAGTCTGTTATCGTGCTCTATCGATACAGTTTTACTCTGAAGATCGATATCTCGAACTTGACCTTGTATCGAAGAGCCATCTTCAAGTATGTGATATAGATCCTTGTTAAGCCTAGTCAAATTGGCTTGGATGAGATCGTCTTTAGTGAGCTCTACTTGCCCATTTTCTGTGGTGATCTTGTAGTTGTTACTATGTTTTTCAACCATGGTGCTAATATACTTACACACTTGAGTTATTAATATGTTCATTTCTCATAAGAAGTAGTTATCCGCTACTTAATCGAGCCATGTATAACCTCTATCTAAATGCGAATTGCAATTCATTGTTCTTATACTACCTTTGCCGCGCTTAATTGCATGCGGGACAACTCATGGAAAGAAACCAAATAATAGGATTTGCACTCATTTTCCTCATACTTATAGGTTGGTCATATTTTACACAGCCAACTCCTGAGGAGATAGAAGCAGCGAGGGAAAAAGAGAGACTTGAGCAGATAAGACAGACTCAGGTGGAAGAAACTGTTGCAGAACAAGGCGTTGTTCAAGAGACCACGGCACCAACTGTTGTGGATAGTAGCCAATTTGGGATATTTGCGAAAGCGGCCACTGGCAAAGAACAAACCTATACCCTATCTATCGACTTAGTCACCATATCGTTAAGCTCTAAGGGGGCAAGGATCACTTCAGCCGAGCTCAAGGATCACTTCAAGATTTTATCACAACCAAAGGAGGAAGAACGCAAAGAGCTCGTAAAACTATTCGAAGACAGTAAGAATAGGTGGAACTATGAGGTGCAACTTGCTGATAGAACGATCAACACCCAAGATCTATACTTTGAAGCTCAACAGTCTGGTAATTCTATCAAGTTTTCGGCTCCAACAGCTGGAGGTGGTTCTATAGAGCAGTCGTATGCATTGAGTAGCGATGGCTATAGTTTGGATTATGATGTGAAGTTCAATGGGATAGACAATTATCTGCGAGGAGAGGCACCTGTTAATCTAGAGATCGTGAATTATCTGGATCCGATAGAGCAGAACAGATTTTTTGAAAAATCATACACAACAGCTTATTTCCGAGAAAAAGATGACGACTCTGACTACTGCAGCTGCAGAGGTGATGATAGCGAGCAAATAACTGATGCACCAGTCGAATGGGTGTCTTTCGTAAATCAGTTTTTTAATACCACTGTTATAGTGAATGAAGGTGGGTTTTCAAGCATGGATACGCGAGTAGAGATGTATGATGATGACAATCCGGACCTCAAAAGGATAAGTTCTAAGCTTACACTCCCTAAAGAAAAGCTAGCAAGTAGTTATGCTATGCAGCTCTATCTGGGGCCTAACGAGTATAAGAGACTTGCAAAGTTTGATAACAGGTTAGAAGAAATCATACCCTTTGGGCGAAGCATATTTGGGAGTATCAATCGTCACTTGATAAGACCTTTCTTTAACTGGTTATCAGGATTTATCGGAAGTAAGGGTATCGTTATCATCGTCCTCATCTTTATCATCAAGATGGCCGTCTTCCCTCTCACCTACAAGATGCTCAAGAGTCAGGCAAAGATGGGAGCATTAAAGCCCCAACTGGCCGGCTTGAAAGACAAGTATAAAGATGATGCCCAGAAGATCCAGATGGAAACGATGAAGATCTATCGCGAATACGGTGTCAGCCCTGTAGGTGGATGTATGCCGATGATAGCGCAGATACCTATCTGGTATGCTTTGTTCAGGTTCTTCCCAGCTTCTATCACTTTTAGACAAGAATCTTTTCTATGGGCTCATGACTTGTCATCATATGATGTCTGGTTTAACCTTCCTGTCAATATCCCCGTCATAGGCGCTCACCTCAGCTTGTTCACCGTACTATACGCCGTATCGCAGTTAATCTATACTTACTACAATTCTCGGCATATGGACATGTCAGCTAATCCTGCCATGAAGTATGTACAGTATCTGATGCCATTGATGTTTTTTGGATTTTTTAATACGTACGCATCTGGGTTAACATGCTATATGCTTTTTAGCAACCTGATAACGATCGGTCAGACGATCATCACAAAAACGTTTGTTTTTGATGATGAGAAGATTCTTGCCGATCTCAATGTTCAAAAAGCTAAGCCTAGAAAGAAGGGAGGATTCCAAGATAGAATAGCAAAGGCACTCGAGCAGCAACAGAAAATCAGAGAGCAACAAGTCAATACCCAGAAAAAGAAAAGAAAGTAATCCCTTTCTGTTACCTTGGTCAATATGGCTGTTTCAGCACATCAAAAAGTCGGAGTAGTTGGTGGAGGCAAATTTGGTTTGGCTCTAGCTAATTTGCTTTCTGAAAATGTCTCTGCTCTCATATATTCTCGTAGATCTGAGTTAGTAGATCAGATCAATAATGATCACGTATATAAGGGTGTTCAGTTATCCAAAAGAATAAAGGCAACTACCCAAATAGAAGAGATCTGCGATTCTTGCCAGATACTGCTTCCGGTTATATCATCGCTTCATTTTAAAAAGGTGATACGGAAGTTTTCGCCTCATCTTTCTCCTCAGCACATGTTGATACATGGTACTAAGGGATTCGATGTATTGCCAGGAGAGTTAGAGCCTGGATATGTATACGGAGGATTTCGAAGACGTGATGTGAATACCATGAGTGAGGTAATCAAGCAAGAGACTGATGTCATCAGGGTAGGTGCTCTGTGCGGCCCTAATCTTTCTAGTGAGATTCTGGACGGTCTTCCTACAGCTACAGTTATAGCGAGTGAATTTGATGAAGTGATTAACGCAGGCAGGGAGGTGCTTTCAGGTCAGCGTTTCTTTGTGTTTGGTTCTTACGATATGCGTGCTGCAGAGCTCACTGGAGCTCTTAAGAATGTCATCGCTCTGGCGTCTGGAGTACTTGGGGGCAGGAATCTCGGAAAGAATCTCGAGGCGATGTTGATCGTGCGAGGACTCAGAGAGATGGTCTTACTTGGAGATTTAATGGGTTCTTCAACACGAGGCTTTTTTGGTACTGCGGGTATCGGAGACCTGATTGCTACGGCTACTTCAGATAAAAGTCGCAATTATCGATGTGGCTGGAGAATAGCCCAAGGTGATAAGATAACTGAGATTCTTGACAGCATGGAGGAAGTTGTAGAAGGAATTCGCTCGCTTCACATAGCTCATTATTTAGTTAATAAGTTCGAATTACACGCTCCGATTATCAATACTATCTACAAGATTATATTTGAGGGGAAGGACATAGAGGATGGAATCCTGACGCTCATGGAACTTCCGATGGTTTCGGATGTAGACTTTGTCTGATAGCCGGTAGGCTTTTCGTCGCAACTTGAGAGACTTAGATCGAATTATTTTTGCGACTTTGTGGTTATATAAGAAGTTTGATTCAAGTATAAACGAAGAAATATATCATGGCAGAATTTTCAAATATAGAAGGCGTAGGCAGACCCAAGTCATTTTGGAAAAAACCAGAAGGCGTAACAGGTACTATTTTCCTCCTAGCTATCCTTGGAGCACTAGGTTTTTTAGTGGTTACAGGTCTACCCGCTATCATAGGCTTTGCATCTAGTTTACTAGGTCTTGCTGCAACCGTATTGGCGCTGGGTGCTGTCGTCTACATGGTTTTGGATCCTAAGATGAGAGCTCTTGTAGGATATATGTACAAGAGTACTATGAGGAAGATCACAAGCATCTTTGTGACCATCGATCCGATAGGAATACTCAAGAACTATGTCGATGATCTTTCTGACAACCTCAAGAAAATGGGTAAGCAGATCGGTGGATTGAGAGGTCAAATGAGAAAGATCAAAACCATGATGATCGATAATACAAAAGACATCGAGCAGAACCTCATGATTGCTAGGAAAGCAAAGGAGATGGGTAATAAACAACAGCTCATGCTCTCTAGCCGGAAAGCTGCTAGACTAAAAGAGTCTAATGCCAAATACGAAAAGCTGCATACCAAGATGGGCCTCCTATATAAAGTGCTGACTAAGATGTACTCTAACAGTGAGATACTCTTAGAAGACACCAAGGATCAGGTCAAGGTAAAGGAGCAAGAAAGAAAGGCTATCCGTGCCTCTCATTCGGCTATGAAGTCGGCTATGAATATTATCTCTGGTAACTCTGATAAGAGAGCCATGTTTGATCAAGCAATGGAAGTGATCGCAGATGATGTGGCGAACAAGGTGGGTGAGATGGAGCAGTTCATGGAGCTATCCGCAAACTTCATGGAGTCTGTAGATCTTCAGAATGGCATCTTCGAAGAGCAGGGTCTCAAGATGCTTGAAGAGTATGAGAAGAAGAGCACGCTGCTACTTCTAGGTGGTGAAGAAAATCTCGATGAAGATGGTCTTGATCTCAACGAATATCAGAAAGAAAAAGAGAAGGTAGAGAGGTCTTCCGACTATGGTTCACTATTCGAGGATTAACTCAGGTGAAGAGCGAAAGTAGTTTTTGACTTTCTCGCTGCCAGTTATATTCTTCAGCAACCAAGGCACAATTACTCTTCCATTTTTGTAAATGCTGGCTATGATCAGCGATACGATCCAGTTGACTCAGGATAGCGTCTACGCTCATCTCCGCTATCGATGTACCGCATTCGTACTTTTCTAAGATATTTCTATATTCAGGGAAGTCCATCGTTAGGACTGGTACATCATGATGTACGTAATCAAAGAACTTATTAGCTAGTGAGTAGTAGTAACTTTTACTATTCTTATTCAGAAGATTCCACCCTAGGTCTTTCCCAAGTAGATAGCCAGAAATATCCTGAGGTTGAAGCATACCACAGAATGTAACTATCTCTGTTCCTTCTACTAATCCTTTGAGGTCGTTCTGAAGAGGCCCATCTCCGATAATGGTAAGATGGACATCCTTTCTTTGTTGCACAGCAGCAATGATCTCTTCTAATCCCCTACCAGGATTTAGTGCGCCGAGATACACAGTCTGCAATACTGAAGAGGGATCAATCAAACTAACATTGCGATGGTCTAATTTCCTTGGGACATTGCGTATAACTTGGACATCGCGATCAAATCTCTTAGAATACAAGTTAGCCAGAGATTGGTTGACCGTGTAGACGATGTCACATTTGGCTTGACCGATGTGGGCAGCTACCTTCCAGATAGACTTCTTCAGTGGTTTGCCTAGGAGTTCTGGGGTGTACTCAAAGTATTCATGTAGATCGAGAAAAATCCGTTGTGCCTTGGACCTCTGAAGACGGGCTAATAGGATGGTATCGTAGTCTGTGAGAAGCAAATCATCATATGATATCTGGTTAAGAAAGCTATGAGCTTTCTCTAAGATCTCTTTGTAAAACCTTGGGCCACTATTGTGCCGACATAAGAGTCTGTGCGTGTCAAAAATGAAATTGTCTTCGTAGTTTCTTCCTTCTATGACCCTGCCAAGTAGAAGAACTTTCTTTCCAGCTTCTGATAAGGTCTGGCAAGTTCTGATCATCCTACGGTCATAGGCGATATCATTAGATACGACACAGACTATATCGTAGGACTTCATCGAGTTTCTAGGTCTGTTTTTGAAGACACTGTGATGCTTGCTTTTTCTATGGAGTTAGAACATATATCACATGTGCCACAGGGTTCAGAAGACTCTCCAAAGTAGGATAGCACAGCTTGCATGCGACATGTCTCTGAAGTAACATAAGATTCTACCCCATCCCACCTTTGCATGGATAGTCCTTTTAATTTTTGATAGATCGGAAGAAAGTGATCGATCTGTCTGTTAGAGATCCTATTTTCAATAAAGCCTAGCATATGCCCAGCAGGTAGCCTAAACATCTTGATGATATCTAAGGACACCAGCTTCTGAAGTTGTTCTTCATACTTCACCTTTGTCGTCTTCAATATCCTGACATCTTGATCTTCTGATAGTCTTATCCATCCAGAGAACAAGTACTCATAGTGACGCATCAGATAATCAATCAGATCATGAAGTTCAGACCGCCTATTAGCCTCTTTCCGGAGCTCAGCAGGAGAATAAATCACCTTTACATAAGTCCTGGCCTTTAATTCTTGTGACGTTTCCATCACCCCTAATTTTTGCCATAGTGATACGGCTTGATAGACTTCCTTAAGACTACTTCCGATAGATTTGGCAAGTGACTTATGGTCTAAGGGCTTCACGATGCCAAGCCCTTCATGTAATCCGATATCATAATAAACGTGCATCGACTTATACATTCTAGTGGCAAGCTCAAATGCCGGAAAAGCTTCTGTCACTCTTCGCTTCGCATAACTTAGATTGCTACTACTTATTAGCAATGTCGATGATGATGGCAGACCGTCTCTACCTGCTCTTCCTATTTCTTGATAGTACTCTTCTAAGCTAGGAGGAATATCATAGTGGATCACTTGTCTGATATCTGGTACATCTATGCCCATACCAAAGGCATTAGTGGCGACTACTGATTTTATCTTTCCATCACTAAACTCTTGTTGGATCTTCTTCTTCTCCTTGTACGATAAACCAGCGTGATAATATCTTGATTTCACATCGTGGTTGACTAGTGTTTCTGCTATCATCTGGACATTGCGCCGACTTCTGGCATAGACTATGGATTTATGCTCGTTAGAAACGATCTCTAGGATGTCTTTTAGTTTATCTTCAGATGTGCGTAGTGCTATCGAAAGATTCGATCTCTTGAAACTATCTTTCACTATCACACAATTTTCGCTCAGTACTTCTTTCTGGATTTCATCTATCACATCCTTGGTAGCTGTGGCAGTAAGCGCTAATACCTGGGTCTTAGGTAAAGTCTCTAGTAGTTCTGATATTTTTAGGTAGCTAGGTCTAAAGTCATGACCCCACTGAGAGATACAATGAGCTTCATCGATGGCTATGAGAGAGACATTCATCTTTTGGATTCTTGCCTTGAAGACATCATGAAGTAAGCGCTCAGGTGATACGTACAGTAGCTTGATATCACCATAGATACAGTTGTCCATGATTCTATCGATACTGCTGTAAGAATGACCACTATGTAGTGCTTCAGCTTTGATGCCTTTTTTCTTCAGAGACATTACTTGATCCTCCATAAGTGAGATCAGTGGTGACACAACTATCGTTAGGCCCTCATATAGTAATGCTGGTATCTGATAACACAAGGATTTACCTCCACCAGTCGCTAAAAGTGCTATCACATCTTGACCATCCAATACAGAAGAAATCACTTCTCTTTGTTTAGATCTGAAATCGTCAAAATTCCAATACTTTTGCAGCGCTCTTTGGGCATCTTGTATGGTAAGCGACTTCGACAACTTATCTAATTGTTAAGATTATGATCGGTAAAACAATTGGCTATCTACAAGCATTCTAGCATTGCATCGTCATATGTAAAGAAACAAATAACAACAATTGTCTTATGCTAAAAGCGAATATAACCCTACTTACAATAGTTCTAAGTTCTTTCACCTTCCTCCAGATAACTGCACAGTCTGTGAATTGGTATCAAGAGGAATCTACTCCAGACAAACCATATAATATTGGTACTGATGAAGCCTATGATGCTTTCTTGCAATCTCGATCTGGAAAAAAAGTTGTCGTCGCTGTTATCGACTCAGGAGTTGATATAGAACATGAAGACCTAAAGGATGTCATTTGGGTCAACTCAGATGAAATCCCAGGTAATGGAATAGACGATGACTCTAATGGTTACGTCGACGATGTAAATGGATGGAATTTTATCGGCGGAGCTGATGGTTCTCAAGTAGACGCCGATACTTATGAAATGACTAGGATATATGCCGACATGCGCAGTCGTTTTGAGGGTGTAGACGGCTCTGGTTTGAAAGGTGATGATCTAGCTGATTTCAACAAGTTCACCGAGTATAAAAAGAGGATTGACAAGGAAGTTTCTCAAGCGAAAGAGAAGTATGACGAGTTTAAGCCACAGGCAGATTTTTTCTCTGAGGTATTAAAGAAAATCGAAGAGATCAGGACTGAACAAGATATCACAAAGACTATGGTCGACTCATTTGCTACTTCTTTCGATAGAGAAGAACAAGTCATAGCTAATCTATTCAACTTCTACGAACAGGAGACAGGGACTTATCCATCTAACGATGAGCTTCATGCCGACCTTCTAAGTCCGTTAGAAGAAGCACTTAAGCACTTTGGTGATAAATTTAAGTATAACTGGAATCCTGATTTCAACCCAAGAACTCTTATTGGAGATAACTATGCTGATAAAAATGAAAGATACTATGGTAACAACCTAGTAGAAGGACCAGATGCACTACATGGTACACATGTAGCTGGTATCATCGCAGCGACAAGAGATAACAAACTAGGCCTTAATGGTGTAGCACACAATACAGAGATCATGGTGATCAGAGCTGTCCCTAATGGAGACGAAAGAGATAAGGATGTCGCTAACGCTATAAGATATGCCGTTGATAATGGCGCAAGTATTATCAACATGTCTTTTGGAAAAGGCCAATCTCCAGAGAAAGATGTGGTGGATGATGCAGTAAGATATGCAGAGAAGAATGATGTGCTCATAGTTCATGCAGCAGGAAACTCTAGTGATAACGTGGACATAGAAGAAAATTATCCTGATGACTACTATCGCAAACCAAAAGGATTTTTGTTCTTCAAGAAAAAACAACCCAAAAACTATATAACGATAGGGGCTTCTGGTCCATCATCGGGTAAAGATATGGCAGCAGAATTTTCTAATTATGGCCCTAAGGATGTGGACTTATTTGCTCCAGGAGTGAGTGTTTTATCATCTGTGCCAGATGACGGATATGAGATCTTGCAGGGCACAAGTATGGCAGCGCCAGTTGTTTCTGGTGTTGCAGCATTGGTCAGGTCATACTTTCCTAAGCTCTCCGCAAAACAAGTCAAAGAGGTCTTGATGGCTGGGGCAAAGAAAGATGATCGCATGGTGTTAAAGCCAGGTTCATCCGATCAGCTAGTTCCTTTCTCGAGTCTATCAGTGACAGGAGGTATCATCAATGTAAAGGAGGTTCTGCAAGCTGCAAGCCAGCGATAAGATGAGATTATCCTAGCTGGATAAGATTAACTATTGGCTCCCCTATATGATCGTTAATCTTCTTACGTAGCTGCTCTCGGTTGTTGAAAAGTTCATTACGCAGAGGAGATGAGTAGGTTTTGACGATCAGCTTCCCACTCTTATAGGATATGTGGTGGATACGAGAAGTTATGCTTTTGGATAGAGAGCTATCCCAATACTCTTTGATTTTCTGAGTATAGTAAGCATCCCCAACGACCTTGTCTTTCTTGATGTAATTCTTTAATACGTCTTTGATATGAAGGTCCATAGGATTCTTTGTTGAAGAGGGCTAAGAAGTGATACGAGTCACCCTACCCTCATTAACCTCAAAGGAAGCAAATTTAATTCCTCGAGATTCAAATATTTCTTTAGATCTATCAAGTTCTGTATCAGAGAGGAACACTTGGCCAAATGAACCATCTTGGACAAGGGTGATAAGCGATTGGAGTCTCGACTTATCTAGCTTTTCGAAGTAGTCATCTAGTAATAGCAGCGGCTTGCGGTTTAGTTTACTGTGAAGGAAGCTGTATTCCGCCAGGCGCAGCGCATAAAGCAAGGACTTGATTTGACCTTGAGAGCCATACTTGCGGATAGGCATATCTTTTATCTCAAGTAGATATTCATCGCGCTGAATCCCGATCAAAGGCCGTCTATATCTTATCTCATCTTCTATTTTCTCTGCGTATTGCTTAGCTATTGAGCCCTCTTCTAAGTTAGATTCATAACTCAGGTTGATTTCATCTTGGCCATTACTGATTTTAAGGTATTGATCTATCATCTTAGGCGTATAGGTAGCCATGGTCTCTTTGATCAAAGCATGTATCCGCTCGGCGAGAGGCACCATCTTATGGTTATATGATTCTACACTCAGCTGATTAGGAGAATAAGGCTGCTTGAGAAGCTGATCCTTCTGCCGCAGCAGTCTGTTGTATTTCATAAGTGACTCTAGATACTTTGGATCAGATTGACAAAGCCATTTGTTAAAATAGTCGCGTCTATCCTTACTAGTACCTTTCACGATCTTGATGTCGTCAGGCGCTATCATCACAACCGGATATTTCCCGATGAGTTCTTGCACCTTAGACAGCTTGGAAGAATTGATTTGGATCTCTCTTCTTTTGCCTAGACCATACTTGATCGTCACATGTTCTTTCCTCTCTCCGACTTCATAATGCCCTTCTAGTCTGAAGAAATCCGCATCATGCTTAATCAGATTTTTATCTGATAGCGAAAAGTAGCTTTTGGATACAGAGAGATAATGCAGCGCATCTAACAGGTTCGTTTTCCCAGAACCATTCGGCCCATGTATAATATTGACGTGTGGATCAAAGGTTAAGTCGACGTCATTGTAGTTCTTATAGTTGGCTAGCTTTAGCCTCTCAATTCTCATCACTTCCGTAAATATGATAAGTTTAGAGCTGTTCACCACGTTATTTACCTGAACTATATCTCTCTTTATGTGTAATTTTGTCTCAATTAACGCAACCAAAGCGCTGGTATCAACTTTGATACTAGACAACATAGAACTACAATAACATGGCTGTAGCAGTAAAAGAGTCTAAGACCACAAAATCACCGAAGAAAGGGAAAGTCAAAATTAGCAAGGACACATATCTTCTCTGGTATGAGACGATGTTACGAGTAAGGAAGTTCGAAGAACGTGCATTGATGGCCTACTCGCAGCAAAAAATACGGGGCTTTTGTCATGTATATATAGGTCAAGAAGCAATCGCTGCAGGACTTGTATCAGCTATCAAACCTTCTGATAAGATCGTCACAGCCTACAGGCAGCATGGTATAGCACTATCTAGAGGATTATCAAGTGATTCTTGTATGGCGGAGTTATATGGTAAGGCTGATGGATGTGTGCAGGGTAAAGGTGGCAGTATGCACTTCTTCTCTAAAGAGCACAATTACTTTGGTGGCAATGGTATAGTGGGCGCCCAGATCCCAATCGGTACAGGCATGGCTTTAGCTGAAAAGTATAAAGGGACTGATAATCTTGCTGTTTGCATGTTTGGTGATGGGGCAGCTAGACAAGGAGCGCTTTACGAGTCATTTAATATGGCTATGACTTGGAAGTTGCCAGTGTTATATATCTGTGAGAATAACGGATATGCTATGGGAACTTCAGTAAAACGTACATCCAATGTCACTGAGATATATCAGGTGGGAGAAGCATTTGACATCCCAAGTAAAGAAGTAGATGGCATGTCTCCAGAGAAGGTGCATATGGCATTGAATGAGGCTGCTGATCACATAAGATCTGGTAAAGGGCCGTACTTCTTAGAAATTAAAACTTACAGGTATAGAGGTCACTCTGTTTCTGATCCGGCAAAGTATAGAACTAAAGAGGAATTAGCTGAGTATAAAGCACTTGATCCGATAGCACTTACAGAGCAGAAAATGCTCGATGACAAGATTGCGAGTGAGAATGAAATCCAAGTGATCAAGGACAAAATCGCAGAAGAAATTAATAAGGCTGCTGAGTATGCTGAAGCCTCTCCTCTTCCTGATGCATCTGAATTATATACACATAACTATATGCAGGATGATTACCCTTATATCAGGGATTAAGGTGGCCTTTAAATGTCTTCTATAACTAGTACCTACCATAAATTCTAGTGAAGTAGTATATTACTTTAATTTCTAATATGTAAACACTACTCATAGGTGAGTAGAAAACACTACTTTTGCGCAAATTTTTAGCAAAATGGGGAAAAGCAGAAAGCCCAAAAAGAATGAAGAAGAGATCCTCGTAGACATAGTCGAGGCCAAAGAAGCAGCACAGAGCTTTTTTGAGAAGAACCAGTACAAGATACTTGGAGCTGTAGGGCTCGTTCTTCTTCTTATCGCGGCATACTTGATATATAAGATCGTTTATCAAGAGCCTAGAGAAAAGACTGCCATGGCCCAGATGTACAAGGCTGAGTACCAGTTTCAGCAGGATTCATTTGCTTTGGCACTAGAGAGTCCTGGCGGTGGGTTTGACGGTTTTCTTGATATTATAGATAACTATAGTGGGACTAAAGCAGCCAACCTTGCTAAGTATTATACAGGTATATGCTATCTCAATCTTAATCGTTATGATGACGCTTTGAGCTATCTAGAAAGTTATAGTCCAAGTGGTAATGTCACAACCATCACCAAGTATGGTGCGATGGGAGATGCAGCATCAGAAAAACAGGATATGGAAAAAGCACTATCCTACTACCAAAAAGCCGCTTCTGGTCCGAAGAATAACGAGTTATCTCCGTACTACCTTAATAAGGTAGGGCTACTAGCAAGATCTCTCGGCAAGAATGATGAAGCACTAAAGGCATTCGAAAGGATATCTGAAGACTTTCCCGGTTCTTCTGAAGCTAGTGATGCTTCTAAGTACATCTCCTTGCTAAGGTAGGTATGGCTAAAGCCGATTACAGTTCTTACAACGCTAAAGACTATCCTCTAAAGGACATAAGGGTTCTACGCATATCCGTTGTGTCTTCGGAGTGGAATCCCGAGATTATCGATTTGCTTGAGTCAGCTTGCTTAAAAGAACTCAAAGATCTCGGTGTACTTGCTTCTAATATCAGGGTTCACAAAGTCCCAGGTAGCTATGAGTTACCTATGGGAGCGAAGCTTGTACTTGGTAGCTCGGAAAAACAGGATGCGGTGATTTGCTTGGGTTGCGTCATACAAGGACAGACCAAGCACGATGATTATATCAATCACACCATAGCAAGATCTATCAATCAGCTTAGCCTTGTGAGTGGTGTGCCAGTTATATTTGGTGTACTCACCACAAACACGAAAGAACAAGCGATAGCACGGGCAGATGGTAGTCATGGCTCGAAAGGTGCTGAGTCAGCCACAGCGGCTTTGAAAATGATCAGTCTTAAAGAATCTCTATCATCTAAGTCTAGTAAGATTAGCTTTTAACGATCAAAGATTAGACGTTCTCCAGGAGACTCGTCTAGGATCTCGTCATTGACGTATTTGAGCTTTCCATTTACGAAAGTGTGCGTCACCTTTCCTTTGAATTCATGGCCCTCTAACGGCGACCATCCACACTTGTATCGGATATTATCTTTAGAGACTAAATAAGGAAGATGTGGATCACATATGATGAGATCAGCTTTTTTTCCCTCATCTACATAACCTCTATCACTGATATCAAAGAGGTCTGCGACGGCGTGACACATCTTGTCAACGATTTTTTCCTTAACAATCCTGCCTTCATGATAATGGTGCAACATGAGATTAAGACTATGCTGAACTAGTGGGAGTCCGCTTGGAGCCTCAAGATATTTTTTTGATTTCTCTTCTACTGTATGTGGTGCATGGTCAGTAGCTATCACGTCTATGCGATCATCTAATACCGCCTCCCATATCGCATCACGGTCGACTGCTGATTTGATGGCCGGATTACACTTGATCTTGTTATCAAGCTGTGTATAGTCATCATCCGTAAAGGTTAGGTGATGTACACAAGCTTCACTTGTTATCTTTTTGTCTTTTACCGGGCCTGACTCGAAGAGAATGAGTTCATCAGCTGTACTGATATGAAGGATATGAAGGCGCGTCCCGTGTTTTTTGGCTAAGTCCGCAGCAAGTTGGCTGCTAATCAAACATCCTTCTCTACTCCTAATGATAGGATGATAACTTGCCGAAAGGGAAGGCTCTTCTAAATAACGAGCCAAATTCTTTCTGATCGTCTCTTCATCTTCGCAGTGAGTAGCTATAAGCATGTCTACCTTAGAGAATATAGCATCCAGAACTTGTTCGTCATCTACTAACATGTTTCCAGTGCTACTCCCCATGAAGACCTTGACACCGCAAACTTTTGTTCGATCCGTCTTGAGTACTTCTTCGATATTCTCATTAGAGGCACCCATAAAAAAAGAATAATTAGTAATCGCATTTTGAGCTGCGATAGCATATTTCTTGGCTAGTTCTTCTTGTGTTGTGGCAGGAGGTTTAGTGTTAGGCATCTCCATGAAAGAGGTAACACCTCCCGCTAATGCAGCCCTCGACTCAGAATATATATCTGCCTTATAAGTCAACCCGGGCTCTCTAAAATGAACCTGATCATCTATTATACCCGGCAAGACCCAAAGACCTTCAGCATCTATCTCTTGATCGGCAGGTTCATCGATGATTTTATCAATCTTTTCTATTCTGTCATCTACTATTAATACATCTAAAACTTTAGATACCCCTCGATTGATGACTAATCCACTCTTTATTAATATTTTTGCCATAATTCTACTACTACATCAGCATGGCGAAGATAGGTATTTTGGGGGGGGGTCAATTAGGTAAAATGCTGTTTCAAGCAGCCAATAGATTGGATATGGATGTTGGATTCATGGACAAGTCTGAATTAGGCCCTGTTGCTAAAATTGCGCGAAACTTTACGTTGGGTAACATCACGACCTTCGCAGACGTAATCAAGTTTGGGACTGAGAAAGAGGTAATCTCTATAGAGATAGAAAAGGTGAACACCGAAGCACTCATCAATCTCGAAAAACACGGAGTGAAGGTCTATCCTCAACCGGATGTCTTGGCCATCATTCAAGATAAGGGCGCACAGAAAGAATTCTATCAAGATCGTGATCTACCTACTTCTGGATTTCGACTTGTTGAGGATAAAGAAGAGCTTGTAGGGCTAATAAATAAAGGAGATGTCACGTATCCAATAGTACAAAAGCTGCGTAAAGATGGATATGATGGTAAAGGAGTACAGATATTAAGAGAGGAAGAAGAGATGAAGGACGCTTTTGATGCTCCTTCGGTGATCGAAGAACTAGTGGCGATTAAAAAAGAACTTGCGGTTATCACGTGCACCAACCCTGCTGGAGAAATGGTGGTGTATGATCCGGTTGAGATGGTATTTCATCCGACTGCCAATCTTTTGATGTATCAGTTGGCGCCTGCCAGTATCACCAAAAAGCTAGCCGCGTCCGCACGAGATCTTGCCATCAGAACAACTAAAGAGTTTGGTGTTGTAGGCCTATTAGCTATTGAGATGTTTTTGACCTCTGATAACAGACTGCTTATCAATGAAGTTGCTCCACGTCCTCATAATAGCGGACATCATACGATAGAAGCTGCGGTTTGTAGCCAGTATGAAAATCACTTGCGTGCCATAGGTGGATTGCCATTGGGGGCTGCCAAAACGACGAGCAAATCTTTACTTATTAATGTGCTTGGAAGTCCAGATCACACAGGGAGAGCTATATATGAGGGCTATGACAAGGTATTAAAGAAAAACCATGCTCATCTTCATATTTATGGTAAGCAACAGACGAGTCCATACAGAAAGATGGGACATATCACTTTGCTAGGTGAAGATTCTAAAAAGCTTATTGCTGATTATGAAGACATCATGCGTACCTTTCGGGTCGTAAGCGCGTGATATGACGACACCAAAAGTTTCTATCATCATGGGATCTCAATCAGATTTGCCTGTTATGTCTATGGCAGCCGAAGTCCTTGATAATTTAGAAGTAGACTATGAGATAACGATCGTATCTGCTCATCGTACACCTGACCGAATGTTTGCATTTGCCCGTGAAGCAAAAGAAAGAGGTGTTAAAGTGATCATAGCTGGCGCTGGCGGAGCGGCGCATCTTCCGGGTATGGTCGCATCTCTGACCATACTTCCTGTGATAGGTGTGCCGATACATTCTTCTAACAGTATTGATGGCTGGGATAGTGTTCTAAGCATACTTCAGATGCCAGGAGGAGTGCCAGTTGCTACAGTAGCCTTAGATGGTGCAAAAAACGCTGGTATCTTAGCAGCTGAGATACTCGGCATCTCTGATCAAACACTATCTGAAAGGCTCTTGAAGTTTAAATCTGACATGAGCAAAAAAGTATTGGAAAGTGTCGCCAAATTAGATGAACAAAAGTCTTCTAACTAGGTTGACTATCTACCTTCGCATATCGTTGAAGTCTTACTTAATTATTTGATTAATTCTACAAAAAAATAAAGATTCTGATGTC
>CAYYBR010000080.1:0-16521 GCA_964470035.1 uncultured Saprospiraceae bacterium | reverse complement strand
GTGATATATAGGTCTTATATCCACCATCTTCATAGACCTGATAGATGTGGAGATCACTTTCTTTAGTAGCCTCATGATTTATGATATTACGATCGAGTATCGTACTTCTATACGGTTTCTTGCGAGAGTTGAGGTCTATCACCCAACGATCTGTGATGCCATCTTTTTCCTTGAGATATGTGAGGTAGTGGCCATGGACTAGTTTGGGCTGGTATTCGCTTTCATCTGGAGTGTTAGTTAGCTGTAAAGCAAAATCACTTCCTAGAGGCAAGAAATATATATCGAAGTGGCCATTAGGGATTATCGTGTCTAGTCTTTCAGGTAGTATGGAAGATGATGTACGATTAGATGAAAAAAGAATACCCCACTGCTCTCCAAGTTGTACATAGCTGGCATCTACATCATCATAGAAGTCTTCGGTTATATCTGAGCTTTGTCTCGACCGTGGGCGATAAGTATAAAGATCAGAATATCCATCTGTTGTTCCATTGAAGAGGTACTCTTCGTCGGAGAGATAATCTATACTGTATATACGTCGGAAGTTTTCGGGAAGATCTTGCTCTATAAATTCACCAGATCGCAAGTCTAGCTTACGAAGCAAGATATACTGTCGATGCTTGTAGGCGATCGTTACTTCCGGTCTGTTAGGGTGCCAAGCGATCAGAGGATAATTATAATCGGGTTGCTGCACCTTGTTAGTACTTCCATATCTAAAGATGACATCTTGGTCGCCTGTCCTTACATCGCGTAGTATGACTTGATATTTGCCGTTATTATTGACTGCATAGATAAGAGCATCACCTTGAGGACTTAACTTATATGTACTTTTCGGAGACCACTGTTTGAACCCAAGGTCGAGTAGATTTTCTTCTGCCAATGGTTGATATTGTCCCTCCTCTCTTTTAAAATGATCGATATAAAAGGTGAGCCAGTCTCTCTTCAATTTCTTTTCGTCAAAGCCAAAAACAAACTCGAGGTTTTCATTAAAATTGCTTCGCAGGCGCATGAGATACAGCATGGTAGTGATAGAGGTTCTACCATATGTATGGGCTATATAATGCCAGAGAGAGTGACCAGCTACTCGAGGATGATCATTAGCAAGTTTATCATATTTACGAAAGTGGCCATCACGTTGATACCAGAGGTCGCGCATCTCGTCTTCTATACGAGATGACCAAGGGTTCATACTGTAACTGACAAAGCCCTCACGATACCAGGTCGGGATCTTGAGATCAGGTTCACTATCTACGATCTCTTGTAGGCTCCCTGTGGCGTACATAGCATTGAGATAAACTTGTGCTATGCCTTCTTTGATACGTAGTTCAAGATTGCGGTGATTACCATCGAAGTAGACAAACATCCTACTACCGATAACCTTCGTCGTCTCATGTTTGGTCTCAAAGGTTTCTTCATTGCCGATATTGCTTTGTAACAAATCTGAGATGTCAGTATAGACGATGACCTCTATCTTGTCGTTGATTTTGTGTTCTACAAAGCTTTGTATCTGAGGATGCACATCCTCGGCTATCTGCACTACGGACTCTGCTATATTTCGACCTTTGCCATACCAGTAGATGATGAAGTTTTCGGTTTCATATTCCCACCATTTGCTAAAGTCATCGTGGTACTGGATACGATTTTTACCGAACTCCGTACGTATACTTTGTGCACCTACCTCTATAGCCCCTATACTGAGAAGTAATAGAGCTAACAATGTGATCTGCCACGTTTTATTGATCATATAGATACCGATATCCTTGACATAATACTAAGTTATTATAATTTATAACGTCGAAGTCCTTATAGTTTGTAGTACCTCACTTTCGTAAATGCTATAATTTTGTCCTCTTTAGTATATGGCAACACCACAAACAGTAGCATTTCATACCCTTGGTTGTAAACTCAATTATTCTGAGACGAGTACGATCAAGCGGCGCTTTGAAGACCTTGGATATACCGCAGTAGCCTGGGACAGCCCTTCAGATATATATATCCTTAATACGTGCAGCGTCACTGAGTTTGCAGATAAAAAGTGTAGGGCGGAGGTACGGCGGGTACTGCGACAAAATGAAGAAGCGAAGGTAGTTGTGATTGGGTGTTATGCTCAGCTCAAACCTGACGAGATTGCTAGTATACCGGGTGTTGATCTGGTACTAGGAGCTGCTGAAAAGTTCAATGTACAGCAATATGTCGACGGCATATCAAAGGCTCCAGAGAAAGGTTTAGTAAAAGCAGGAGAGATTTCTACTGTCTCCATTTATGAAGAAGCTTATTCATTTGGGGATCGCACAAGGACGTTTTTAAAAGTCCAGGATGGTTGTGATTACAAATGCTCTTTTTGCACCATCCCGCGAGCGCGAGGAAAAAGCAGAAGTTCTTCTATCGATCGAGTTATTGATAACGCGAGAAAGATCGTTGAGCAGGGAGTGCAAGAGATAGTGCTTACGGGAGTAAACATAGGAGACTTTGGCATTACTCCAGAAGGAAAAAGGGTTGCAGGCTTTATCGATTTGCTGCATGCGCTGGAGCAAGTTGATGGTATCAGTAGGATAAGGATCTCGTCTATCGAGCCAAACCTATGCTCAGATGATATTATCAACCAGGTAGCCATCTCTGAGAAAGTCGTGCCACATCTCCATATGCCCCTCCAGAGTGGATCAGACGTTATGCTCTCTGCGATGAGAAGGAGATACAGAACTGCGCTATACAGAGACAGGGTGGCAAAGATCAAGAAGTTGATGCCGCATTGTTGTATTGGTGTAGATGTGATAGTTGGATTCCCCGGCGAGGGTGAAGCAGAGTTTCGACAAACTGTAGATTTCTTAGAAGAGCTAGATATAAGCTACTTACATGTTTTTACTTATTCGGAGCGGGCTAATACCTCAGCACCCGAGTTAGACGGGAAAGTGCCGATGAATGTCAGAAGAGAAAGAAATAAAACCCTTCGTCAGCTATCAGATAGTAAAAGAGCACTTTTTTATGATCAACACCTAGGGACTTCCAGACAAGTACTTTTCGAATCCACAGATGTTGATGGTCGTCTATCGGGGTTCACAGACAACTATATAAAAGTATCGGTGCCTTATGACGAAGCACTAACCCATACCATGCGATTAGTTGACCTCCAAAAACGCCAAGGACATCTGTGCCATGGGCAAGCTCTGAGCCTAAGCCTCCACGAGTAGTCTGAACCCGACACCATGCACATTTTCTATTTTGATGGAACTGTCTTCCGATAGATGTTTTCTGAGTCGAGAGATAAAAACATCCATTGATCGGCCTAAGAAGTAATCTTCTTTTCCCCAGATTTGCTCTAACAGGGTTTTTCTCTTTACTATCTGATTACGCTGAGTTGCGAGTGCATATAGAAGTTCTCCTTCTCTTTGAGTGACCTTTTTTATGATCGTATCCCGCTCTAGGGAGAGATTACCCATATCAAAGGTGTATACTCCTATCTTGACTTTTCTGGGAAGATCAGTTTCGATATACTTCCTTTTTAAAAATACATTGATCTTAAGGACGAGCTCTTCTATGTCAAATGGCTTGGTGATATAGTCATCAGCGCCGATTTTGAGTCCTTTGAGCTTGTCCTCTTTCATTGATTTAGCAGTGACAAATATGATAGGGATCTGCACATTCTTTTTTCTTATGTATTCTGCTAACTCAAAACCATCCAACTTCGGCAACATGACATCGATGATGCAGATATCATAAGAGTTGAGCTGAAATGCTTTTTTGGCTAGAAGTCCATCTGCTTGATGATCTACATCATAGCCTTCTTGTAGGAGGGAGTCTGAAGTGACAAAAGCTAAAGCTTCATCATCTTCTACGTAGAGGATTTTATGATTCATATGGTATACTAATCTTGAAGATTGACCCTTTTCCGATATCAGATTTTACAGAGATGTCCCAGCCATGAGCTATACAGATATTGCGCACATAGTATAAGCCCAAGCCAAAGCCTTTGACATCGTGGAGATCGCCAGTAGGGATTCGATAGAATTTTTTAAAAAGATGATCAAAATGTTCAGAATTGATCCCAATCCCATTGTCCCTAATCTCGATAGCTATGTTTTTACCATCATCATAGGTCTTGATAAAAACCTCTGGAATCAGGGTGCAATATTTTATAGCATTATCAATGATGTTATATATAACATTGGTGAAATGAAGCTTATCGCCATCAATAACCTGTTGGCCTGTAGCTTCATCAAGAAGAATCTGGCCAGCACCTTTCTCTTTCATCTTGAGTTCTTCGGCAGACACGATATCCTGTAACACTTCGCTTATATCAAAGCTTTGCATGTTAAGCTTGAAGTTGTCTTTCTCTAATCTGGCAAGATTGAGGACTTTTTCGACTTGTTCATTTAGACGTCTGTTTTGATCTATTATGATCTGACTATATTTCTGAAGTCTGTGTTCTCCCTTTAAGGCATTATCTTTTTGAAGGACTTGAGCCGCTATATTGATAGAAGATATGGGTGTTTTGAACTCATGAGTCATGTTATTGATAAAGTCCTTCTGTAGTTCTGAAAGTCGTTTTTGTTGTAAGATCACCCATAAAGAATATATCAAGAACACCAGAGCAAGGAGAGTGATAGCGCTATAAATCAGCTGTTGCCAGATACTACTGAGCAGGTATGTTTTCTTAGATGGGAAGCCCACTACAAAGTAGTAGATCAGATTATCAAATGTGGGTAGAGCATCAGGGTTGCTTTTTGTGTCCTCTAGAGCACCTAGCTTACAGTAGTTTCCATATACCATTTCACTGGATAGACAATCGAACACAGCATATTCAAAGTCAGTATTTACACCACGTTCCTCAAACTCTTGGATGAGATATTCTTCGAGGAGATTGGCATTGATGATGTCGTTTATATTGACAGCGTAGTAGTTAGCTGACTTTCTTTGAACAAGGTTTTTCTTTGGGAGAAATGCTTGATTGGAGATGGCTAATCTCTCAGCGACTTGATAGAGTGCAACACGCACAGTCTGATCGAATTGTCGATTTTCGAGGTCATAATTTCGGTATAGAGTAAAGCCTTGGATTAGTACGATACCTATAATCGAGATCCCTCCTAGGATAGCAAGTCTTCTAATCAAGTGATTAGGCATAGCACAAAGATCTGTCAGTAGAATATGTCATACCGGAGTGATAGCTCGATTAACAGGCTATTAACAGAGCCTTCTCCTGTAAGATAATTCTATTTTTGAGACGTGAAGTTGTACTTTTTTCTTGCCTTACTACTGCTTGGAGGGATCCTTTACTCTCAGGATAACAACCCTTTTGACATACCTCAAGCAGGTGATGCAAGCACTGATGAGCCAATAACGACTGAAATAGAGACCAGACTAACGGACCCCGTCGCATCTACAGGTCAGTCTCTGGACTCATCGACTGTCACAACCAGCCTTCCTTCTATTTCGATAGACAGTCTTTCTATTAATCAAGAGCCGAATCCATTTGACATAGGAAGTGACGCTTTATCGACAGAAACAATAGGAGAGTCACCGGACCAAGGGTTTACTAACCCTATCGACATTGGCCATACAATGGATGGAGAGATTAGGGATACAAGGTTAGTCGTACTCATATTTGTTCTTGTCATGTTCATTATTCTTTCATTAGCAGTGAGCCTTGATAGAAAAAGATGTGGAGATGTGTTTAAGTCCATGGTGAACTCTAACAATATGAAAACTCTTTATCGAGAAACCAATGCGTGGACTAATGGGCAGACAGTCATATTTTATCTTTCCTTTTTTTTAATAGGCTCTTTTTTGATCTGGTTGTTGTCACTTAAGTACTTCGGAAGTGACTCCATGCATCTTTGGTGGATAGCTTTAGCGCTCATATTGTGTTACTTGATCAGACATTTTACAGTATGGCTATTAGGCACAGTATATCCACTAGGCCCTGAAGTAGGGCAGTTTAACTACTCAATTATGCTGCACAATATCGTGCTTGCCATCTTCCTATTGCCCGTAGTTCTGGCAGTAGAATTTGTGGCTGGCATAGACATCAAGACGTATGTGTTTTTAGCGGGTGGCATCTTCTTATTAGTGTATGCATTTCGACAAATAAAAGGCATAATCAGCATGCTAAGTATGAGAGGGTTTAGTCCGCTGTATTTTTTTATCTATCTTTGCGCCGTCGAAATTGCCCCCATTATGGTGTTCTACAAGATCATAGCGGGGGCATTGTAGCTTTGGACTAAACAGCACCTATGTCAGTAGAAAGTCAGACGCAAGTAGAAGAATCCTACCATCCCGTAAAGACAATATTGATATCACAGCCAAAGCCAAGTAGGTCTCCTTACTACGAGCTAGAAAAGAAATGGAACCTTCAGATTGACTGGAGGCCCTTTATCCATGTGGAGCCAGTCACTGAAAAAGAATTCAGACGTAATAGACTAAGACCGGACGAGTTTTCGGCGGTCATCTTTACTAGCAAGAACTCTATAGATCACTTTTTCAGCATCTGTGAGATTATCAGATGTAAGATGTCTCAGTCGACAAAGTATTTCTGTCTTTCAAAGGCAGTTGCTGATTATCTGCAGAAGTTTATCGTCTATCGCAAAAGAAAGGTTTTTGTTGGCGAACGAAAGATCACTGACCTTGCTAAGGACTTAAACAAGCACAAGGCGAACGAAAGATTTCTTTTGCCATGCTCTAATCTCGGATCTGTAGAGGTGGTAACCTACCTCAAAGAAAATGAGTTTGACTTCAAAGATGTCATGATGTACAAGACAGTGAGCAGTGACCTTTCTGATCTAAGTGATGTGACATACGATGTACTTGTCTTCTTTAGTCCCCTTGGTATAACTTCTTTATATGAGAACTTCCCAGACTTTAAGCAGAATGATACCCGTCTTGCTGTCTTTGGAAGCACCACAAAAAAGGCAGTAGAGGATAGAGGTCTACAGATTAATATACAGCCTACTACTGATATCCCTTCTATGACTATGGCTATCGAGCAGTATCTCAATAAGTCTAATAAGAAAAAGCGATAGAAGGAAGGACCGTAGATCGTGAACTTATAAAGGTCCTCAAAAAGGTCTTGCAAGAAAAGCTTCCTGGTAAAGATGCACATGCTCTGATGAGTTCAGTGCCTTTAAGAACTTTAGACAAGTACTATAACCCAAAGCCTGACGCCAGAAAGGCAGCGGTGATGATATTGCTCTTGTTCGAGAGAGGTAAGCCAAAGGTGGTATTCATAAAGCGACCAGATCATCCTAAGGATCCTCACTCCGGACAGATTAGTTTTCCGGGAGGCCGCATAGAGGAAGGTGATTCTTCTTTTCAAGCGGGTGCGATTAGAGAGACCTTCGAGGAAATTGGTGTACCCCAAGACGATATCAAGGTGATAGGGGCTTTATCGAAACTTTATGTTTTTGCTAGCAACAATCTCGTCTATCCATACGTAGGATATGTTGACTATCTGCCAGACTTCGTTAAACAAGAGTCAGAAGTAGAGACAGTCATTATGGTCCCGATGGATTATTTTTCTGATGAATCGAAATTGCTAAAAAAAGATCTTCATGTTAAAGGATATATCTTAAAAGATGTTCCTTACTATGATTTATATGGCCACACGCTATGGGGTGCGACAGCTATGATCTTTGCCGAATGGTTACAAATATGGAAAAACACACTCGCCTCCTAGTGAGCCTAACGCTTATCTTATTTTTCTTTGCACAGGATCTTGTTGCTCAGACAGATTGGAAACTCCGAAGAGAAGAAGATGGTATCATAGCATATACTCGCAGTAGAGAAGGTATCAAGTTCAAAGAGTATAAAGTCGAGATGATCATCGATGCTTCGCACGAACAAATACTCGCAGTTTTTAAAGACTACGACAAATATCCTGATATATTTCCCGGTACTTCGGACGTAAAACTGCTACTAGACGAGGAAACACATTATATCACTTACGTAAAATTTAATATTCCATTTCCTGTAAAAGATAGAGATGCTTTATTCGATAATACTATGACGTACGATGCGGATCAGGATTTGCTAAGGATCGACATAAAGTGTCTCACTGATGAATTCGACACCAATGATAAGTTGGTACAGATCAAATATTGTGAAGGTAGCTGGGAGTTTGAAGAGTTAGAAGATGGAAGGATGAGGGTCATGAATCAGTTCATAGTAGATCCAGGTGGATTTGCCCCTGCTTTTATTGTTAACTCAAAAACTGTCGACGATCCTATAAAGACTTGTAAGTCGCTCCGAGAGATTGTAAAAGAGCAAAAATACTCAGGTCATTCCTTTACCTTGCTTGAAAAATAATACACATGCGTCTCATCATACTCAGCCTTGTTGTTTTTTTAGTTGCTAGTTGTGAAGTTATCAACCCTCCTAAAGAGAAAAAGCCATCTACAACAGTAGATGCTGATGCAGACTTGTCTGAAGAGAATTCTCTTCCACTTGACAGGATTACTCTACCTGATGGGTTTGAGATTTCACTTTTTGCTGAAGGAGTCACAAATGCCAGATCTATGGATATCAGTCCTTCAGGTACTGTCTTTGTTGGAACTAGAAGAGATGGCCGAGTATATGCCCTAAAAGATACAGATGGCGATAAGAGGTCAGATCAGATGTTTACTCTATTGAAAGATGGGAACATGCCAAATGGAGTTGCATTTAGAGACGGTGATTTATATATCGCAGAGGTTAACAGAATACTGAAGTTCGAGGACATCGAAACCAAGTTGGATAACCCAGGCGAACCAATAGTTGTATATGACGAATATCCTACAGAGTCTCATCACGGCTGGAAGTACATAGCGTTTGGTCCTGATGATAAGCTCTATGTACCAGTAGGAGCACCATGTAATATCTGCGAGTCAGAAGATATCTTTAACACGATAACAAGGATGAATCCGGATGGGTCTGATATGGAGATAGTCCATAGAGGTATACGCAATACTGTAGGATTTACTTGGCACCCGGAGACAAGGGAGCTTTGGTTTACAGATAACGGTCGTGATATGATGGGTGATGAAATTCCTGCTTGTGAATTTAATCGTGCTACATCAGATAACCAGCATTTTGGATATCCTTATTGTCATCAGGGTGATCTGTTAGACCCGAAATTTGGTAAAGGAAAGTCCTGTGATAGTTATGTTGCTCCTGCACAGAACCTTGGACCTCACACAGCTCCTCTCGGAGTGGAGTTCCCGCAAACCACCATGTTTCCAGGTTCTTACAGCGAGCGAGCTCTTATAGCAGAGCATGGCAGTTGGAATCGATCAAAGAAGATTGGGTATCGGATTTCTATGGTTCCTATCAAGGACAATACTACGGCTTCAGGATATGATGTGTTTGCTAGTGGGTGGCTAGATGAAGAAAAGGATGAAGCATGGGGAAGACCTGTTGATATAGAGTTCATGGATGACGGCTCTATGCTTATCTCCGATGACTTCGCACACGTGATTTATCGCGTTACCTACGAGGGATAAGCTACTTGGAATAACTCTAAATAAAAGAACTGCTTTTCTGCGAGGTTTTGTGACCCATATAGTGTCTAATCCTTGCTATCTTTGCATCCTAATTAAGAAGTGTCTTATATAATGCAATCATTAAGAAGAATTGCGCCTTCTACAATCACCGTTTTACTCCTTTTCAGTTCAACTTCCTATCTCCAGGCCCAAAGTGCAGAAACTAGCGGCAGTGTATTTGTCATTGCTATGCTTGTTATAGTAGGCGCACTGATTCTGGTAAGTGCCATATTGGTTCTTAGTGAGAACTTTGTACAACTGGAAGCGAAAAAGGTCGGGCTTTCTGAAGGACAACAATCAACGTCTTTACCATCGGTAAAGAGCCTATGGCAGTCAAGTGGACCTGCATACACTGGTGAAGAAAGTGTAGTGCAACTTTCAAAAGGTCATGACATATTTTTGAATGGAGAAGCACAGAAGGACATACAGTCTGTGCGCACCAAGAGGTATGCTGTTAAGCCTACGGATTATCGTGGGATGTCTCCTATACCTAAAGTGACAGTCTCTCCTGGAGATGAGGTCAAAGCGGGGGATATCTTGTTTTATGATAAAAAGAATCCTACTGTCAAGTTTGTTGCTCCCATAAGCGGAGAGGTCTTAGAAGTAAGAAGAGGGGCGAAAAGAGCTATTACAGAAGTGATTATACTCGGCGATAAGGAGGTTCAGCATCGGCAGATGGATCCACCAAGTATCAATGAGGCGAGTAGAGATGATATACAGTCATTTCTATACGAATCTGGAGGGTGGGCTTTAATAAATGAGCGTCCCTTTGACCAAGTACCAGCAGTTGGTACGATACCTAGAGATATATTCATATCTACTTTTGACAGTGCTCCTCTAGCTCCGGATTTGAATTTTGTCATTGCTGGCAAAGAAGAAGCCTTTCAGAAGGGTATAAATACGCTCGCTAAACTGACAGATGGCCAGGTATACTTAGGGCTAGATGCTAGAGGTGACAATGCACCTTCAGCTGCCTTTACTGGTGCCACTAATTGTGAAAAACACTGGTTCAAAGGCAAGCACCCAAGTGGCAATGTCGGTGTACAGATACATCATACAGCCCCCATCAATGCAGGCGACAAAGTCTGGACATTAAATGTACAGCAAGTGGTGACATTGGGAGAGCTGATGTATAAAGGCATCTATAATGCTGAACGAACCATAGCACTTACGGGCGCACAGATAAAGGAGCCTATATATGTGCGGACATACATGGGTGCTAGTTTGAATGAGCTACTTGAAGGACGTCTAAGTGATAAAAAATCAAGGATAATCGATGGTGATGTTCTATCTGGGACGACCACAGGAGAAGATGCCTTCTTAAGTCAGTCTAGCGATCAGATCAGTGTGATAGAAGAGGGAGAATACTACGAGATGTTTGGTTGGTTACTTCCTATTAAACCGAGACCAACAATCTCAAAGACCTTCCCCAATTTCTTGTTCCCCAATCTCAAGTTTGATGGAGATACAAATGCTCATGGAGAGAAAAGAGCATTTGTGATGAGTGGACAGTATGAACAGGTACTTCCTATGCAGATCTATCCACAACATCTCATGAAGGCTATCATGAGTGGTGAGTTTGAGCAAATGGAAGGTCTTGGAATTTATGAATTGAGTGAAGAAGACATTGCGTTATGTGAGTTTACGTGTACTTCGAAAATGCCTCTTCAGAGTATTCTGAGAGATGGTCTAGATATGTTACAAGAACAAGCATAACCTATAATAAGAGCCAGATAGATGGGACTATTAGAAAAGATAAAAAGTATAGAGCCGGATAAGAAGAAGAAACCATTCCTCCATACTGGGTTTGATGCCTTCTTTACATTCTTGTTTACGCCTAACAGTACAGCCAAGGGGGGCACGCATATAAAAGATGGTATGGATCTAAAGAGAACCATGATCCATGTAGTGCTTGCCATGCAATTATGCTATCTATTTGGTACGTATAACATAGGACACCAGCACTTTGCTGCTATGGGCCAATACACTGGATTACTAGAGGGCTTTCACCTAAAGCTTATCCATGGTTTAATAAAGCTCTTGCCCATCTTTATTGTAGCTAATGCTGTAGGACTTGCTATAGAATTTTGGTATGCTGCTAAAAGAGGTCACGCTGTAGAAGAAGGATATCTTGTTACAGGAGCACTGATCCCTTTAATCATGCCGCCGGACCTTCCACTTTGGATCTTAGCGCTTTCGATCATCTTCGCTGTTATACTTGTAAAAGAGGCATTTGGAGGTACTGGGATGAACATCTGGAATGTAGCCTTGATGGCACGGCTCTTTGTGTTCTTTGCATATCCGACTTCTATATCAGGAGATGATGTTTGGATATCAGGGTTTGAGCACATCAGAGATGCCACACCCGCAGATTATGGATGGGCACATGGATTGTTTAATGGACTCTTCGGTTGGATGGGTCTGGACAAATTTGTAGAAGGAGTAGTAGTAGACGGATATACAGGTGCGACACCACTTGCCTTGGCTTACCAAGGAGGTTGGGAGCGAGTGACTGAAGTCTATAGTGTATCTCAAATGTGGTGGGGGACAATACCCGGATCCATCGGAGAAACATCGAAGCCATTTATCCTGATAGGCGCAGCTTTCCTACTTGTGACAGGCATCGCCAGTTGGCGGATCATGTTAAGTATGATAGTGGGTGCTGCTTTGATGGGTATGATACTGAACGCGTGGGATGCAACTCCATTTATGACAGTGCCATGGTACTATCAATTTTATATGGGAAGTTTCTTCTTTGCTATGGCATTTATGGCTACAGATCCGGTGACGGCTGCTTCAACACCGGCAGGGAAGATAGCTTATGGATTTTTGATTGGATTCATCGGTATGATTATCAGGGTGCTCAATCCTGCTTATCCAGAAGGATGGATGTTGGCGATTATTTTCATGAATACTTTTGCACCACTTCTTGACAGATTGGTACTTGATTCTCACATCTCTAAAAGATTAGCTCGTGGGTGAAACACTTAGGATATATTTCTTTGTACTAGTGATGACCGTCGTAGTCGCACTTGTACTGGCTGGCATGAATACTTTCCTTAAAGATATACATGAAAGCAATGAAGCCATCTTCAATAAGAAGGCGGTCCTTGCAGCTATCCAAACTCAATTGGGTGAAAATGTAAAGGCAGCAGATCTACCTGATCAAGAGGTGGAAGCATTGTTTAGTAACAGTATCACTCAACTCGTAGTAGATCATACTGGCGAGTTAGTAACAAGTGAAGCTATAGAAGATAGAGGTTATAAAGGAGGACAGGCCGAGCACGTAGATATGAAGAAAGAAAAAAAGAGAGATTTAGAAGATCGGTTTTTCCCAGTTTACATTTACGAAAGTGGAGATGCAAAAGCATATATCGTAACGATCAGAGGGAATGGACTTTGGGATGAGATATGGGGGAACATAGCGATCAAAGATGACTTTAAAACAGTACTTGGAGCATCTTTCGATCATCAGGGAGAGACTGCTGGTTTAGGAGCAGAGATCAAGGATAACCCAAGTTTCCCAAGACAGTTTCAGGGTAAAAGTCTATACGATGAGGCAGGGAATTTTACTTCTGTAATCGTAAAAAAAGGTGGTGCGCGAAATCCGCGATACGAGGTGGACGGTATATCTGGTGCAACGGTGACATGTGATGGTGTATCAGATATGCTATACGATGGCATCAAAAACTATATGCCTTACTTTAATAAAGCAAGCAAATCTTAATCGATGGCTGAAACAACAGTAGAGAAGAAGGAACCCTTATTTGGGTTTGGGAAGAAGGAGAGAAAGCTTCTTACGGATCCCCTTAATGATAATAATCCGATTACTGTTCAGGTACTTGGTATATGTAGTGCTCTCGCGGTGACGACGCTACTGGTCCCGTCGATCGTTATAACGGTCGCAGTGATCTTTGTATGTGCGTTTTCTAATCTGATCACATCACTTCTAAGGAAGTCGATTCCGAAGCAGGTGAGGATGATTGTGCAGCTTGTCATAATAGCAACGCTCGTGACAGTTGTAGAGCTTACGCTAAAGGCTGTTGATTATGATATCTATAAACAGCTCTCGATCTTCATCGGATTGATCATCACGAATTGTATTGTGATGGGTCGTCTAGAGGCTTTTGCGATGGCTAATAGTCCTTGGAAATCTTTCTTAGATGGAGTGGGTAATGGAGTAGGCTACGGGGTGATCCTGATTATAGTAGCATTCTTCAGAGAGTTATTTGGTAAAGGATCGTTGTTGGCCGGATCGCCTCTAGAGATGAAGATCATCGGAGCGACTCCTGAGTATTGGATTAATACTGCCGCAGAATCTGGTATCGGTACCTGGTTCTCCTGGTATTCTAATAATAACTTGATGGTACTACCTGCTGCAGCGATGTTCTTGATCGCCATTCTGATCTGGGTACATAGAGCTTGGAATCCGAAATTAGTAGACATCTCATAAAATTATAAGGACGTGGATTTACTCAATATATTTATCAAAGCTGCATTTATAGAGAACCTCATCCTCTCCTACTTTCTTGGGATGTGTTCTTTTCTGGCTGTTTCTAAAACTGTAAAGACTGCATTTGGTCTAGGGTTAGCAGTCATCTTCGTGCTGGGTATCACTATGCCCATCAACTGGTTGATCAATTCCTTTTTGCTTGACGAAGGAGGGATACTTGGTCAAGATCTGACCTTTCTGAGGTTCATCCTATTTATAGCGGTGATAGCATCTATGGTGCAGCTCGTAGAGATGATAATCGAAAAAGTTTCACCATCACTTTATAACAGTCTTGGAATCTTCTTACCGCTGATCACTGTGAACTGTGCGATCCTTGGTGGTTCGTTGTTTATGGTATCAAGAGAATATAACTTCTCTGAGTCTGTAGCTTTTGGATTAGGTGGAGGATTTGGATGGTTTTTAGCGATAGTGGCTCTAGCTGCTATCAGAGAAAAAATAAAATATAGTAATGTCCCTGGGCCACTACGTGGGCTTGGGATGGCTTTCTTGCTTACAGGGTTAATGGGGATGGCTTTTTTAAGTCTCCTAGGTATCGACCCGGCGGCGATAGGCAACTAGACTTAATATCAATAGAAATAAGGTATAACCTATGGTGACTATACTTACAGCTATTCTGGTTTTTAGTGCGGTAATTTTAGCTCTGTCCTACATTCTCTTATTTGCTAATAAGAGACTAGTAGCGCAGGGAGATGTCAGAATTATCGTCAATGGCGACGACTCTAAACCACTCATAGCAAAACCTGGAAGCTCGCTGCTTTCTGTGCTCTCTGACCAAAATGTATTTCTCCCATCAGCTTGTGGTGGAGGTGGTACTTGTGCCATGTGCGAATGTCATGTAGATAGCGGTGGAGGTGATGTGCTTCCTACAGAGATGAACCACCTTACGCGTAAGGAGGCGGCAGAAAATAAAAGACTGGCTTGCCAAGTAAAGGTGAGGGAAGACATGGAGATACGTGTGCCAGAAGAAGTATTTGGCATTAAGAAGTGGGAGTGTGAGGTAATATCAAATTATAACGTAGCTACCTTTATCAAAGAGTTTATCGTTAGGCTTCCAGAAGGAGAAACACTCGATTTTCAAGCGGGAGGATATATCCAGGTTGATGTTCCACCTATCACAGTAGACTATAGTAAGGATATAGATATCACAGCCCATCCTGATTATCACGATAGTCCTGATAAGTTTCAAAAAGACTGGGATAACTTCAAGTTGTGGGATTTGAAGATGGTAAATGACGAAGAGATCTTTAGAGCCTACTCGATGTCTAATCATCCTGCAGAAGGAAATATAGTATCTCTAACGATAAGGATAGCAACTCCGCCATTTGATAGAGCAAAAGGTGGATGGATGGATGTGAATCCGGGTATTTGTTCTTCGTTTGTGTTTAGTAGAAAGCCAGGAGATAAGGTGACCATATCAGGGCCTTATGGTGAGTTCTTTATAAAGAATACGGAAAGCGAGATGCTATATGTAGGTGGTGGTGCTGGGATGGCTCCGATGCGATCTCATCTATATCACTTATTTCACACGTTAAAGACTGGGCGCAAGGTGACCTTCTTTTACGGAGGTAGAACTAAGCAAGAGCTTTTCTATGTCGAGGAATTTAGAGCTATAGAAAAGAACTTTCCGAACTTCAGATTTGCGGTGGCTCTAGATAATCCACTTCCTGAAGACAACTGGGTGCTAAAGAAAGATCTCGACGATCCTGAAGGTGATGGATTCAAAGGCTATGTACACCAAGTTGTTATAGATGAGTTTCTAAGTAAGCACGAAGCTCCCGAAGAGATAGAACTTTACTTCTGCGGCCCACCGATCATGAACCAATGTGTCATCAAAATGGCTGACGACTGGGGGATACCAGAAGAGAATGTCGCATTTGATGACTTTGGTGGTTAAGAGATAATATTTCCATATACATATAGAAGAAGCCGGTCCGAAAGGATCGGCTTTTTTGTACATGATCCTTTAAGTATATTGGTTGGATGAATGAATCGCTACATACTCTTCCAGACGACACAAAACTCAATATCCTCAAGTGGCATGTAGAAGATGCGAAAGCACATCTACTATTAGTACATGGTTATGCAGAGCATGCTGGACGTTACGACGATTTTGCCAAATATCTGAATAGTCGAGCCATCAGCGTTACTGCTTACGACCAGCGTGGATATGGTAAGTCAGATGGAGCGAGGGCATATATCCAGAGATTTCATCAGTACATACTTGATCTCAAAGAGGTGAGATCTACTATATCAGAACAAGTGTTTTTGATGGGGCATAGTATGGGAGGACTGGTGGTAGTTGAGTACGCATTAACACAAGGCGATGAAGATCTATTGGGCCTCATATCTTCAAGTGGGGCATTGGAGTTAGACCCGAACTTGTCTCCGATACTTCAAAGACTAGCGCCCATACTTGGAGCGTTATTTCCAAAGCTTAAAACAGAAAAGCTTGATAAGACATACTTGACGCGTTCTCCAGCAGTGAAAGAGGCGTATATGGCTGAC
>CAYYBR010000079.1:0-16567 GCA_964470035.1 uncultured Saprospiraceae bacterium | reverse complement strand
TGAGATAGCCATATATCGTCGTGAGCTGATACTTATAGTATATCGGCATCAGTACAGTCGCTATGACAAAATACCCCACCAGATAGCCCAGGACAGCCTGCATGTAGGAAAAGTTCTGATTGAGTCCGCCGGCACCTACTACTCCGGGTATAGAGATGAAGGTAACGCCAGACAGACTGGCTCCGATCATCCCAACAGCCACTAGCAGCCAAGGTGACTTGCGATTAGCCAAAAAGAAAGTCTGATTATCCGCACCTCTACTCGTGATATATGATATACATATCAAGAAGAGAAAGTAGATACCTATAACAATCAGTATAGCTGTAGGGCTTAATACATTCATATCGCTAAGGTATTTTTATTTGACTTCTATTAAAGACTTATAAGATGTGCTAGTCTTTAGATCAACAATAATAGAACTAAGGACGTTTTGATCTTGGATTTTATGATGAAGATGATGTACCTTACTTCAAGCATGAGGATAGAAATACCATGGATCATCGCCTTGTTGATATGCGCAGGAGTTTATGACACTTCTGCCCAGACCGTATTTCAACCCAAACCGATAGAACAGAACTTCAAAGGAGTTGTATACGACTTTGAGACTCTGTTTGAAGGTCGCATCCATACGCAAGGGTTTGCCTTCGGTTATAAGAAAGGTAGACTAAGGTCCTACTACCGTACTACTTATAAAAACTTCGAGTTTGGTTATATCAAAGACCGAAGAGAACAGAGGACTAATCGAAATCTGGTTATTGGCGGGGAAAGAATTTCATCGGCATTTGTCTTCGGAAAGGCTAATGAGCTTTTCACTTTTCGATACTCATATGGAGAAAAGAGATTTTTGTCAGAGAAGACGAGGAGGAGAGGCCTGGCTGTTGCATTGATATATGAAGGAGGCGCTACACTAGGGATCCTTAAACCATATTCGATCGAAGTAATACGGACTGCACCAGATGATCCCACGGATCAATTTTTGGAGACCATAACTTTTAATGAAGAAGTAAGTGATCAATTCTTAGATGAGCGCATCATATATGGAGGAGCTAGCTTTTTAGATGGATGGGGCTCTGTTACTCCTACTGTTGGCTTACACGCAAAGGTCGGTATGCAGTGGGCTTTAGGTGCATTTGATCAAAAAGCAAAGGCCTTTGAAACAGGTATCATGCTTGATATCTTTCCAAGAAAAATACCGCTGTTGATAGAGCAAGAAGGGATATCTAATAGTTTTTACTTTGCAAAGCTCTATATCTCATTTCTCTTTGGACCTAGGACTAGGATTGGAGAAGAATAGTATCGCGTGAACTGTGCCATAGTTTTTGCAGTTTTGTAGTCATATATGATTGAGTTACCAGTAGTTAATTCAGTAGAAGAAAAGAAACGCAACCGCAAGCCTGACTGGCTGAGGGTGAAACTTCCCATCGGAGAAGATTATAAGCGTGTTAGAAAGCTTGTCGATCAATATAAGCTGCATACCATCTGCCAGAGTGGTAACTGCCCAAATATGGGAGAGTGCTGGGGCGCTGGCACCGCCACATTCATGATCCTGGGTAATGTATGTACTCGCTCTTGTTCTTTCTGTGCTGTAAAGACAGGTCGTCCCCCAGAATACGATGAAGATGAACCACGTAGGGTAGCAGAAGCTATCATGCTGATGGAAGTTAAACACGCTGTTATCACTTCCGTAAATAGAGATGAACTGAAGGACAGAGGTGCAGAGATATGGTACCAAACTGTGCGGCTAACAAAAGAACTATCCCCTTCGACCACTATCGAAACTTTGATCCCTGATACTAAAGGGAACTGGGAGGCCCTAGCTCGTATGATCGAAGGCGGACAAGAAGTAGTTTCTCATAATATGGAGACAGTCTCGAGACTATATAGACTGGTGCGCCCACAGGCTAAGTATGATCGAAGCCTTGAGCAGATCAAGCGAATTAAGGAACACGGTATGCGCACGAAATCTGGGTTTATGGTAGGCCTAGGCGAGACTAAAGATGAAGTTCTTCACATACTTGATGACCTAAAAGCACATGGTTGTGATGTTGTTACTATAGGCCAATACTTGCAACCTACCAAGATGCATCTTGAGGTAGCTGAGTATGTACATCCTGATACTTTTGCTCTTTATCGAGAAGAAGGTGTTAAGAGAGGATTTGACTTTGTAGAGAGTGGTCCTTTGGTAAGATCCTCATATCACGCAGAGAGGCACCTCTAGATACTATAAGCATCTTTTATCATTTACGAAAGTGGGGTATCTTCTATAAGGAGACAGCCATATTTTCATATCTTTCACTTATCGATCCAACCTAATGATGTAATCATGTTTAATAGTAAAAAGGACCACAACGAAATGCACACCAATACTAGAGAAACCTCCTCAGCGGGGATTAATAGTCTAGGACAATCCACACGAATAGAAGGAGATGTCACTACCCAATCAGATATCAGGTTAGACGGCGGATTAGTAGGAAACCTGATATGTAATGGTAAGCTCATACTGGGACCTCAAGGAAGTATCAAGGGTGATATCACTTGTGATAACGCAGTGGTAGAAGGTAAGATCGATGGTACGATCAAAGTGAAAGATCATCTTCATGTGAAAGAGACAGCGAAGATAACGGGAGAAATTTCGACTAATAAGTTGACGGTAGCTTCAGGTGCCATCTTCAACGTCAAATGTGAAATGGGTGGTCAGACGATAGCTCCCAAGAAAGCCATGCCTCAAGTCAAAACAGCATAATCCTGTCCGAGCCCAATAAAGGATCGGGAAGTGCTTATCTCAAATATAGCGGACTAGCTTTTCAGATGTTTGCCATACTACTCTTGGGATGGTGGCTCGGGACATTAGGTGATAATTACTTTGGATTTGAAGACCCTTATCTAGGCATTTCGCTATGTTTTTTATTTCTCATTGGATTTTTGTTTAAGTTGTACGTCGACGTCACTAAAGGTCGACTATAACATGACATGGGCATCATTTCTGACTAAGCTTGGCATCATAGGTGTATCATTGATCTCCGTCGCTTTCATTTTTGCTTCTATTTATAATCAGACTGCCATCATGGAGATATATGTTATTGCTACACTGATCTTCACAGTGTTCTGTATAGGTATCTTTTGGTATGCTCAGTTGATTGCTCGCAGTACTAGGAACTATACTTTCTTTGGTGTTGTATCAGGCTCTTTCATCATAAAGCTGGTGATTGCTATAGGCTTCCTGGCCATTTATAGAGATTTAACTTATCCAACGGATGGAAGATTTGCTCTTCACTTTATTATAGTCTATATCATATATACCGTATACGAGGTTTACTTTCTTACCAAAATAGCCAAGACCTCTGAAGTATAAAGGCACATATTTTATAGGTAGTCTTTATGCACTTATAGGTGCTGTTTTGTTTTCAACTAAGGCAATATTCGTCAAGCTTGCCTATAGACATGATGTAGACGCGCTCTCCCTTTTGATGTTGAGGATGCTCTTTGCTCTCCCATTTTTTCTGGTTTTAGGTATATGGCAGTATACCTCTACTGAAGGAGGCAGTGAGATCATAAAGCGTTATAAATGGCGACTAATTGGCTTAGGTCTTCTTGGATACTATATAGCGAGTTATTTTGATCTTAAGGGTCTTGAACTTATCGATGCAAGTCTAGAGAGGATGATTCTCTTTCTTTATCCGACAGTGGTTGTATTCTTATCTTTTCTAATTTATAAGGTTCAGATCAAGAGGTCTCAGGTGATCGCCATATGTATTGGCTATCTGGGTATGTATCTGGTATTTCAAGGTAACGCAGGATCACATGCTAGTAAGTCTGTATTAGAGGGATCACTATTAGTACTCATTAGTACGATCACGTATAGTCTATATCTTGTTGGTACAGGAGAATTATCAAAGAAACTAGGTTCCGTTATTTATAACTCTATAACGATGACGATAGCGGCTCTTGCGATTATCATCCATAACACGATCTTTCATGGATTCAATCTTTTTGATTTTACTCCTCCCGTATACCTGTATGCACTGGCGATCAGCATCATTAGTACAGTGATCCCATCCTATCTTATAGTAGAGGGAATTAGAATAGTAGGCGCCAATCATAGCAGTATTCTAGGCTTTGTAGGGCCCGTATCTACTATCATACTAGCGATAGTGATCTTGGGAGAACAAATATCAGCGGTGCAGGCCGTAGGAAGTATGGTGGTATTTGGTGCTGTGGTATTTACGGTAATTCAAAAAGATAACCCAGCACAATCTAGTTCAACTAAAGATGAGTAGAGCAAGAGTGATTAATGCTGGTATGCCCTGTACATAGAGTATTAGCTTGTTAACCGTCAAGGCTCCATATATACCTGCAACTGCTACACAGCCAGCAAAAAAGATACCTACGTTGTTACTCCATTCGGCATTATTAATAATCAGTGACCAGATCAAACCTGCCGCTAGAAATCCATTATATAATCCTTGATTAGCAGCCATCGACTTGGTGTCTTTAAAAAATGACTTTGTAGGAGCTTTAAAAAGCCTCTTTCCTCGACTTTCCCAAGAAAACATCTCAAACCACATAAAGTACAGATGTTGGAAGGCAATAATGCCGATGAGTATTTTAATTACTATTTCCAAATTATAATTATTTAAAGAGTTAATTCCCAACCTTTTCTATAATCTCTTTCAAGATATTTATCCGCTGATGTATCATCTACTAACGCATGATTAGTGCTATCATAATTGATTCTGCGATTAGCCCTCAGTGCGGCAGCTCCGAGATTGACGAGTTCAGTGACGGTTTTTGCATAGATAAAGCTGCCAGGTGATTCTTCATCATTTTTAATTGCTCTGATCCAGGTGTTTGATCTTCTCTCAGGCGTGGGCACATCTGTCGTTTGTGGCCCTTGATAGACCTTGGCTCGATCTCCAAGAATAGTAGGATTCTCACCTTCAAATCCGGCAAGTATTTTGCCCTCGCTGCCGACGAACATCAAACCCTCAGGTGCTATGTCTTTTCCATCTCTTTCTAGCTCTTCAGGAGCAAATGGCTTCATACCGCCATCATACCAGTGAAAACTAAAGCTAGGAAGATTTTCTTGTTCTGGAAATTGGAATTTAATCATGGACGAATAGGGGAATGCAGCATCATTATTTATAGCTTGACAGACACCATTTATAGCTGTCCGATAGACTGAACCATAGGATCTCACAGAGGTAGGTGCTTGATCGATGCCTAATGTTCGAAAAAGTGGAAATAAACTGTAGTGACCCATATCAGCGATACTGCCTCCGCCAAAGTCGTACCACCCACGGAAGACGTTGTGTGTATAATTGAGATGATATGGTCTATCTTTTTCTGGTCCAAGCCAGAGTTGCCAGTTAAACCCTTCTGGGATCTTCATCTCCTCTTCGAAGGAACCAAAATATTGTGGCCATACAGGACGAAAGCTCCAGTTATGTATTTCTTTAAGATCGCCGATCACTCCATCATCTATCCACTTCTTGATCAGCCTATAATTAGGTTTGTCTTCCCATGCAAGCAAGTGGGTTTTGACATTGTATTTTTTCGCTCCTTCTATGACCATCATACCTTCGCGCAGTCGGTTAGATATAGGCTTATGAGTGATGACATGCTTTCCTTTTTTCATGGCATCCAGTGCGATACAGCCATGGGTATGGTCGGGGGTCATTATTTTTACTACATCTATGTCGGTTTCTTTTTCTAAGAGATCGCGATAATCTTCATATGCTTTGCACCCTTTAGCGTTATCTGTAGAAGCGCCAGAATAATATTTATCCACAAACATTTTTCCAATATCTAGCCCTCCTGGTATACCTTTTATGAATTGGCCCCATGTGCTATCACCGGTGGTCCTTCTTATTGTGTTTTTTACCCTTGAATTTGACCAGTCTTTATAATCGGTGGTGTATTTGTTCACATCGCATACGGCAGTAACCTTGATATTATCATTTTCGAGTAGATCAGGCATCTCATAGATACCTTGTGTACCGCACCCGATGTTAGCGACATTTATCTTATCTGAAGGAGCAATGTATCCTTTTCCAAGTACGTGTCTTGGAACAATAGTAAAAGCTAATGCAGAAGTACTTGCAGCACTTACAAACTTTCGTCTGTTTATTTTTTTCTTCTTCTTCGACATCTTACACCTAATTTAATGCTCTTTGATCCATATACTTCAAAGCCGGTTCATAGTAAGATTGTCCTGATAAAGGAGTAGAAAGAAGGACTACTAGGAGAAATTGTAACCAACTAGTAGTTATTGGATTTTTCATAATCAGTTCAGTCTTGCCTTTTAAGATAAGATTTTAACTGATTTATAGCATCACGAACTTAGAATAACCAATATGGAGGTCTAACTAGAGTGCTATTGGGCAGAGTAGTACAATCCAGACATTGAGGCGGGTTATTAGCATTTGGTCTTGTTAGACAATCGGTATCAGCAAAAAATCCTCTCTCTGCGATATTAACGAACCTTCTAACAAAGGAGAGGCGTGCTACTGAAAAATACCCTTGCACCAATTTTGATGGGTCTGTTGTATTGGTAAGATTACCAGATATGACACCAGGAGGAGGGTCAAATAAAGTGCCTTCTACACCTATGAGTTTATCTATCTGACTCCAGTAGTTGAATTCTTCTTCACTGAGTGAGAATTGAGAAACGCTGAACAGATAGAGGATGTTGAACCTTGAGTCCATAGGTAATCTAGAAAGAGGCTCTCGGATGATACTTCCTTCAACAAAGTCCCGTGTATCTGATATCAAGAGATTATTGATATCTATAGATTGCTTAACATAACAATGTCTTGGATTGAGAAGACCAAATGCTCTCTCTACTATATCATATTCTCCATCTACGCGCCATCGCACGAATCCGTCATTTTCTATTGGTGCAGAATTAACATATATCTCTACAAAAGGTCGAGTGGCAACATTGCCTGTTTCATTGATGAACTCTACGTCGATTACATCCCAATCCACAGATTCGATAGGTACAAAAGCTGAAGGTAGTGACTGTGGTTCGCTGACTATCACATCACCATCCGGTAAAACTACTTCGATATGATAAGATTTATCTAGGTCAAGACCGACGAGATTTCTCTCATAGGTGCCTCTTTCTTCGGTAGATTCTATAAATGCTATGGCTCTCCCGGTATTATCCATGAGATTTACCTGACAGCCTTCGATTGGTTCAAGGATGTTATCATTTCCAACGCCTATCACAGGACTATTATTCACTCTTACCGAGTATAAACCAGCTACATCGGTAACTAATCCATCTACTATGATAAATCTAGTGTCGTTATCTATATCAAGTGTAATTTCATCTATACACGAGTACATAAGAAAAGAAAGACTAAGTAAGAGTAGGCTATAAGAAAGTACGTTTTTCATTACCCAAATCTAAAGTTGTATGTGATAGAAGGAAAAATAGACCCCAGTGTAGATAATCTCAATGCGCTTATACTTTGAAATGCCCGCTGTCTAAAGAATACTGAATATGCATTTCTTCTTCCATAGACATTGAAGACAGATAAGACCAGAGAGTTTTGTGCTTTTTTCTTCCCGAAAGGCCCGATGGTATAGGCGACATCTAACCTATGATAATCTGGAATTCTAAACTGATTTCGTTCAGAAAAGATTGGTACATTGAGGATGTTATCTACTCCAAAATTACTGATTGGAGCGGTGAGTGGCCTGCCAGTACTATATGCAAAGTTGACAGAAAGGTTAGTAATTCTACCCACCTTTTTAGAAAGCGATAGATTTAAAGAATGGGGCTTATCAAAATTAGAAGAAAACCATTCTCCATTATTCAGTGCCACTTGGATTTCTGACTCTTCTACTCTTCTTTCAGATCTAGAGTATGTGTAGTTCAGTTGAAAGGTAAAGTCGCCTCTTGATTTTTTGATATTTGTCTCGATGCCATATGCTCTTCCGATACCTGTGACTAATTCTCTTTCTAAAAACTCATTAAGCAAAAGATCTGGAAAGTCTCTGTATTCAACTATTGTATTCTGATTTCGATAGAACAATTCTACAGACGTTTGGAATTTGTTTTCTGCGAAATTTCTAAATACACCAGCATTATAATTATCGGCTGTTTGTGGTCTGACGAATGTATCCGATAGCTTCCATATATCTACAGGATTAGCAGATGCTGTGTTGGATATTTGATTGAGATATTGGAATCCTCGATTATAACCCAGCTTTATAGAGGTTTGATCATTGATCGTATAGTTTAGTGAAAGACGTGGCTCAATACCAGTGTAGGTGGCAAGAGAGCCACTTTCTATTTGTTGTATAGAAATAAGAGAGCTTGCACTACGAGGTTCATTTTCGCCGTATGTCGCGATTTGACCTGGCCCTAGTCGGCTGTATGTGGTATATCTAAAAGAACCAACTAAGGATAGAGACTCAGAAGGTTTCCATTCTAATTGAATAAATGGCGTAATCGCCTGTCCTGTTTCGTCATTAAGCGAACGAGGAACTGCAGCCGAATCCTCGCCTTCTGGAGTAAGACTGCCCGGTTCGATATTAAATCGATTAAAGTCTAATCCACCTTGTAAAGTGAATTGTTCATTAACTTCAAAAAATGTTTTTACGGTACCTCTCAAATAATTTACACCTGTGGTAAAACGCGATTGGTCTGCACCTTGAATGTCAAACAATGAACTTTCATAACGACCTATATTCAAGTTAGCTTTGATATTTACTTTATCGGATAGTAGGTGGGATATATAGCCAGTTGCGTATTGTGTGGTGTAATCAAAGTTTACTTCATCTCCAAAGCGAAATTGATCTGAGGATAAAAAAGCCGTCATACCGACCTTTGTTTTTTCTGAAAGCCTAGAATCCGCTTTTACGGTGACATCATAGAAAAGTGTTTCACTTCTTTTTACGTTGATATCTCTTACAAGATTAAGTATGTAGTCTAAGTAGCTTATCCTTCCTCCAACTATAAATGAACTTTTGCCTTTCTTGATAGGGCCTTCTAAGGTTAGCCTTGATGCAGCCATACCTACACCACCGCGACCTTTAAACTTTTCATTATCACCTTCTCGAAGGTTGACTTGCAATACTGAAGAAAGGCGACCTCCAAAGTTGCCTGGCTGATTGCCTTTATATAATTCTACAGAGCTGATCAAATCTGGATGAAAGAGTGAGAAAAAACCTAGCGTATGAGCTGGATTAATAATCAAGCCGTCATCCTGTAGTATCAGGTTCTCATCGGTGTTTCCACCACGCACATTGAATCCTGACGCACCATCTCCTACGGAAGTTACTCCTGAGAGTGTTTGGATACTTCGGAGTACATCTAGTTCTCCAAACAGCTGTGATCGTTTTCCTAGTTCTTTTATGCCTAGTCTTTCAACTCCCGATATCGTAGAAGTTATATTCTCCTGTTCTGATGCGGCACTTATGGTGACTTGGTCAAGTTGTATATCGGCTTGTTCAAGGAAGATATCTAGTTCCGCACTTTCGTAAATTTCCAGTGTGATGACTAAATCCTTATACCCGAGAAAGTTGATTTCTACACTGTTTTTACCTCCTTGGAGTACTAATTCGAAATAGCCCTCTTCGTTAGAAATAGTGCCAACCTTGGTCTTTTTATCTGTTACAGTTGCTCCTATAACTACTGACGCTGACTTGGAATCAGTAATGAATCCCGACAATACGTGTTTTTGGTTTGTAGTTTCTTTCGTTTTTTGACCAAAAACAAGATCAAGGCTTACATCTTGAGATTTAACAATAGACCCTATGAATACTATCCAGACCATAAGCAAGAATCGACCTAGTAGTTTTGGATCTAGCACAAAAAGGGAATTTAGATGGTGTGGTTATGAATCACACTAATGTACGTATAAGAATATTCTTTTGCTGCTCATTTGTTATGGAGAACGAGTATTTGTCGTGTGCTTTTACCCCGCATATTGGACATGGGTCCTGCCAAATACGACCCGAGAACGATATCGTCATCTCCATCTAGGTCGATATCACCTTTATCCATGACCATCCATCTACCTACAGAGGAGTTTTGCACTCGAGATGGGGTGAACCTTTGGTTCTGATCAGCTAGAAAAATGAGTATCGAGTGTTGTTGGTCTATGGCGAAGTAACAGCTTACTACGAAGTCCATATGGCTGTCATTGTTGATATCGATCCATTTACCTTGAGTGGCGCCATGTAGAGGATAATGAAAGCTTTCTTCGTATTTGTCATTTCCTTGATTGATGTAGACTCGTACGCCATGAAAAGACTTGGGTATAATAGAGTAGTCAGCATTGTCACCGTTCACAACCAACAGGTCATCTAGGCCATCTCCATTGATATCACTGATATCGATATCGCTCAATCCAAACGAAGGGCCAAAACGCAGGAGTGGGTCTAGTTTAAAATTTCGATATTCATCGACCTTGTATACACCATCTAAGCCCTGCGAAAGACTCACAACTAGATTTTTCTTTGATGGGAGAGGATCCAACTGGGCTTTGAGTATTTTATAAGCACCTGGAAACTGGTGTACAGGTGTGCGTGCTTGATCATGATCTATAAAGGTGAGGCCACCAGTCTGATATCCGAACTCAGATACATATAGACCATGCCTTTCTTTTTTCACCTGTACTGGTCTTCTTAATCTATCTGCTACTTTAGTTTTTTTATCAGTAAGCAGCCATACAGATCCGTCAGCACCTTCGTGGGGATCTATGGTTCTACAACTAACTATATAGGTACTGTCTTCGTGATAGTCATATATGTGGAGTATATCTTCATTTATCAGGGTGCTATCTATGACCCTAAGCTCTGAGGCGAACGTATAGAGTTGCTGTTCAGAACCAACTCGAAGGCCTCCATGAGATGGGATGGTAACAGCAGTTACATTGCCGTCACCAGCGAGTGAAAAAGTATGTTCGTCAAATTCATTTTGGACGAGAAGATCTTTATGATAAATTGTATCTGGCTGTTTTAAACCATTTGTTTCAAAAAAGATGAGTAATTCACGCCAGGTTTGGTCATCCATAGGAAGTCTACCCAGTTTATTATAGAACGATTTGTTGGCATATGCGTAAGTTGATTTGCCTTCCCAAGCGAAGTAATTAGACATCTCAGGTAGGACTGATTCCGTCCAGACTTCGGAGGTAAGCAGGGTAGGATCTGGATAGAGATGACAACTGGCACAATGTTGCTGTACCAATTTATTTTTTAAATGACTAGGCTGAGAAAACTGGCAAGATGTAATTGCTATAAAAGCAACAATTAATAGAAATACAAAGAATTGAAGGAGAGAAGATGACCTCATAGGTTAATGGTCCTAGACTCACCATTTGACTTAGTGATCGCGATCTCAGTGACATGATTGGGGATCACTATCTTTCGTGATCCTTGGGATAGAAATCCTTCTCCATAAGGGTGCTCTGACACCCATCTACTATCATTAGAAATGTATGTCACTCTAAAGTCATCTTTTTCTAAAGTGAAGGACTTTATGTTAGTATCTAGGTCGTGTTTTCTGATACTTCCTTTATTAGATCCAGATATAAATGAAAGACGATCTCCATCCCATAGTGTGGCCAAAGATTTTCCATTATCTGGAACATAAAATCCAGATTCTTTATAGGTTGAAATTTTAAATTTCTTATCTCCTTGCCCAAGTAGAAGAACTCCATTGACCGCATCCATCCTTCCAAAAACTAGTTCAGTTCCAAAATTATTTCCAACTAGAAGAATGTCTTGATGTCCATCTTGGTCTAGATCTTTTACCATACTGCCAAATATTGGCCCTAATTGAGCTTCAAGGGGTAGCTCTGTAATTTCGAAATCACTATTTCCATTATTCCAAAGGATAGAAGTATACGGATAGTTAGCTTCCATCACCTTGGTACTATCCATTGTTTTTTTGGTTATTAGCTGATCTTTATCGGCAAGGGCATATTGTTTGTAAGATGGTAGCATCTTCCGGATGGCATTGATCTCCTTAGCGAAGTCCATTCTCGAAGAGAAAGGATATTCTTGTCTCTGTCCTTCTTGATCCTTGAGAAAAACAAAAGGTAGAATGTCCTCAGAACCATTACTGTCAAAGTCATTGACATAGATGCGATATGGATACTCTTTAGATATAGGGTAGTAGGTATTGAGTCCTATATTCCCTAGGACGTAGTCGATGTCTCCATCACTATCGATGTCTCCAGCCGAAATGCTATTCCAGAATCCTTTTTTATCAGATATGGAGGGGATATTGTCTTTTATAAATCCTTCTGAGCTACTTTTAAAAAAGTGTACTTCTCCTAACTCAGTGGTGAGTATGACGTCTATCCGCTTATCATTATTATAATCGCTCCAAAGTAGATCTGTGACCATGCCGACATTAGAAAAAACGGAAGAGAGCGCAGACACTTTGAATTTTATTTCTCCTTCTGATATATTTTCCAGCAAGAAAGATTTTGCTGGGTTTGGATATTCTCCATGGTGAACTCTACCACCTATCAAAATGTCAATATCGAGATCTTGATCGAAGTCCACAGCTGTAACATTGCAAGCATTAGAGATATATGCTGGCAGCAATTCACTTACATTTTTTAGAGTACCACCTTCATTTACAAAGAGTTGATCGCGCAGTTCGGCTTTGTCATCTTGAAGTTCATAGCTACCTGAGGCGATGAACATGTCATTATCACCATCTCCATCAAAATCAGCAATGACAGTGCCGAGCTCTTCTGAGTTTGGATTAGAACCTTGTAAGCTGTCAAGAACAAATTGGCCGTTTTCTTGCTGATAGAAGAGCTGTCCTTTGTAGAAGACGGATCCTCCAATATAAATATCATCTAGACCATCAGAATTCAAATCTCCAACAGATATGGACGGGCCAAATTCTGATAATTTATGAGGTAATAGTGGTTGTATGTTATAGTCTATGAAGTCTTCTTCTTTATGCTCAAGAACGAAGTTGGTATCTCTTGATACGATTGTGTTGAACTTCAGTTTTTGAGCGCTACTAGGTTGTGCCCTTAAAGTAACTTGATAATCAATTCTAAGAACTTGATCAGTCGAAGGTTCTGAGATAAAAGTTTGTTCGCCAGTTGGCCACGTTACTTCTATGCTTTGAGGAGCTGCACTTCCTAAGCCAATATGGATGCGTTTACTGTGTGAAGAGAGATAACCACGATAGATGCTGTGCTCATAAGTAATAACGCCCTGGTCTGTTTTTACTTTGAGTATTGCACCTAGGGCATCGAGATTATCTTTTGAGCCGGATAGTTCTATGTTAAGCGCTCTATAGTCTTCTGAAGGTGGTGTGGAGTTTTTGTAGAGGGTTAAGGAGTCATTGATGTTATTGATCACTAGATCTAAATCTCCGTCATTATCAAGATCTCCATAAGCTGCTCCGTTAGAGTAAGACGGCATAGAAAAGCCCCAGTCTTCTGATACATCTTCAAACTTGTATCCTCCTGTATTTCTATAAGCGTAGTTGTTGATTTTTATAGAAGGGATTTTACTCAATAACATTTCTTTAGAAACGAATCTATATGCATCATTTTGATAGTCAATGAAGTCATGGTCCGTTACATCGCGAGGGAAGCCATTTGTAATTACAATGTCTCGATAACCATCTTGGTCAAAGTCAGCAACTAAGGGAGACCAACTCCAATCAGTAGCCGATATCCCAGAGTACAGAGAAACATCAGAGAACATCGGTTCTTGATCTTGATCTATACCATTATTTAGTTGTAGGGTATTTCTTACAAATTGATAAGAATATCCAAATCTTTCAAAATTGAGATATGCGTTATAATTGGTCTCTCCAAGGAGGCGCTTTTGCCTATAATTTCCTTCTGGTAACATATCTAATGCGATGATATCGCTGTATCCATCATTATTGATATCGACAACATCGTTACCCATAGCAGAATGAGAAGTATGCTTGAGGTAGGCTCTAGAGTTATCCTTGAATGTGCCATCCTTTTGATTCACATAGAAGATGTCGTCAGAGAGAAAATCATTGCTGATATAGATGTCTTTCCAGCCATCTTTGTTGATATCGCAAATGTTGATACCTAGACTAAATCCAGGTAAATTTATGCCAGCTTTATCGGATACATTTTGAAATTTCGGATTGCCATCTGACCCTTGTATATTCTCATACAGTCTATCTACTCGTTGAAAGAAGGTTCTTTGAGACTGGGCTCGATATTGACTGTGGTATCGAGTGTTGCCCATTTCATTTACAATGATCATCATATCTAAATCTTGATCATTGTCATAATCAAAGAAAGCAGAGTGAACAGAGAAAGAATTATCATCTAGTCCATACTCCTTAGCTTTATCTACAAAGGTTACGATGCCATCGTCATTGAGACCTTGGTTGATATAAAAGTTGTTGATACGCAAGAAAGAATCTTGACTAGTTGTATTACAGACATAGATGTCTTGCCACCCGTCATTATTGATGTCTACAACTGTAACACCAGAGGTCCATGTTCCTGAAGAGGCGACACCAGCAGCTTTAGTTATATCTCTAAACTGCATATCTCCTTCATTCAAATAAAGAGCGTTATCGACTATGTTGCCAGCGACATATATATCTTCAAGTCCATTGTTATCAAAGTCAGCTAACCCTACGCCTCCTCCATTATAGATGTACTCAAAATTGAGAATATTGAGACTATCGGTTTCCTCGACTATATTATTAAAATGTATGTTGCTGCGGCCAGGATCAATAGAAACAAACCTGTGATTGCTGTCTTGGCAAGCAGATAATATGAGAAAAATGACAATCAGAGAAAAAGAATATTTCATGGTTGATTAGTTAAGTTTGAAAATTCTAATTGCACTATTGTTGATGCCATATATCAAGGCTGTTGATTGATCAGAGAGTCTAATCTGTTGTATGCTTCTTATTTCTCCAGGTATACTTGGTTTTTTAAGAGGGCCTGACCATTCTTGATAGCCTTTTCCGTTTTCGTTGATGAGAAAAACTCCATCTGTAGAATTCAATCTACCGATCTCAGGCTTCAGGCCAAACATATTCCCCCCCAAGCAAAGATCTTGAAATCCATCATTATTGATATCTATAGATTTTATAGCGTAGAGGGGAGCTAGTTGCGCTGCAAAAGGAAGTATGGATGATTCAAACCTAAAGCTGCCCTTGTTGAGGAACAAGACACTTGAGAGTTCTGTGGCTATCAACTTCTGACTTTTATTCAACTTTTCTTTATCAAGAAGATCTTGTATCGTAGCCCTTGCATAGTCTTCGTTTTTTAATACTTCTTTTTTGAGTCCAGGTAATTGCTTTGTGAGATCGTTTTTAGAAGCAAAGAGTGAAGCAGTCTTATCTTCTGGAGCAAACCAGGTAATGATATTTTCAGTTTTCTTGTTATCATCAAAATCCTGGACATACATCATCAATGGCCTTTCTTCCGTGGCTTGTAGTTTAGAGTTGTCACCCCAATTTCCAGCAACTATGTCTAGATTGCCGTCATTGTCAAGATCTGTCTTTTCAAGAGATTGCCACAAACCATGACTTGCTGGTATGGCTCCGGCTAGTTCGAATTTTGCATTGTTATTTTTGAATACATGGATTGGCATCCATTCTCCCGCTACCACCAAGTCGTCATCGTCATCGTTATCGAGGTCTATGGCTAAGGCATCAGTGATCATTCCAATATTGCCAGTTTCTTTTGTGGTTATGTCTGTCCACGTATTATTTATTTCTACGAACAGAAAGTTTCTTGGAGTAAGACCATAGTTACCAGGTATCACTCTACCACCGAAAAAGATTCCTCGTTTATCATTACCTAGATCGAGTTCTTCGATAACAGAAAGGTTTCCAATTACTCTAAAAGAATTGAGCTGACTTTTTGTGAAGTAGCCTTGACCGTCGTTGAGAAAGATCCTTAGCAGGTAGGATTCAGTGGGTAGTGATGGATTGTTGCCACCAGATCCTAATATTACATCCAGATCATTGTCATTATCGATGTCTATGAGTAAGCCACAAGTACTTTCGTAGTTGGATGTAGAATCAAGAGATGGTTGATTCTTATAATCAAAAGATCCACTGTCACCTTGTATGAAAACTTTGTCATTATCGTCTTGAGCTCCGAGGATGAAGTAATCATCGAGATTGTCATTATTTAGGTCGCCTACGAGAACTTCAGGTCCTTCTGTAGAAAGCATATGCGGTAATAAGTTTTCATAGTTAAAATCATTGAAGAGATTTTCTTTATGAAAAGAATTCGCATTAGGATCTAGTTCGACGAGTGTTAAGTTGTTCTTATTTTCAGCTGTTTTTTCATTAGAGCACTTGGTTGCTTCATCATCAGAAAGTGTGATACTCTGATTAACTGAGACGTCGGTCATAAGTTGACATCGACCATCTGGCCAAGTAATAATTAGTGTATCTATTAATTCTATTTTCCCCAAGCCTATAGTGAGTTTCGGTTCAGTTGAACTTTGGAAACCACGACTCTGAAGATTTTGTGCGTGGATTGTTTGACCACCTGCAAGCAACTCTATTTTAGTTCCGAGACCAAAGGTGTTTTTAGTGTCTGAATTAAAGTTGAAC
>CAYYBR010000078.1:0-16709 GCA_964470035.1 uncultured Saprospiraceae bacterium | reverse complement strand
TACAGATCAGGACCCTAGCGTCGTCAATCTAATCAGAGCTCAATATGGGAGCATGCGCTGTAGCCCAGATCAAAAGCATCTTATCATGGACTTATATGATGGATATCAAGTCAAGGAGCTTAGGCAGGACGCTGCGACCACTCAAAAAGCGCGTTATGGAGCTTTTGGTAGACCAGTAATCAGATATACGTTCTCAAGTCTGAAAAAAGTCTTTGACCTAACGGAAATGCTAGATCTCAATGTCGTAAATGTGTCCTTCAAAGAATATGAAATGCTTAACTCCTTTGAGCTCATCCATGTCATCGACTCTTTGAACCGCTCGGAGCAACTCACTCGTGATGATAACTTTATAGAATTCAGTCTGTTCGATCCGCCGATCCCAGCTCCAGCTATAGCCCCCAAGAAGGCGAAGCCGACAAAGTCTAAGTTATCAGCTAACCCCAGCACTGAGGTGGGGCATAAGACAAAATTCAATTCTCGATCTGTTAATACAACTTCTAAAACCAGGAGATCAGTCGCCATACCTGATGTCTCATTGCCTATAGTTATGACAGATGCGATAACAACCGAGACTAGTAGCATTTTAGATGTTATTGACTATAAAGACAAACCAAAGATCCTTGACAACATCAAAAAAAGACTTGTCTCTTACTCTTCTAGTAATATCAATAATAAGAACGAATACCGTGTAATCAGTGCTACTAGGTCGAGATACATTTTCGCCTTACACCAGATCTATTCTTTTGCTACTGTATGCATACTCTTTTTGTTCATAGGAGGGCCTGCTGGTGCCATTGTAAAGAAAGGAGGGTTTGGGTACCCACTTTTGATAGCGATAGGATTCTATATTACCTTCGTTATGTCTAGCATAATTGGGAAGAAACTCTCTGATAGTGGCGCTCTTCATCCAATCATCGGTGCTTGGGTGCCTTGTCTGATATTATTGCCATTTGCTGCATACCTTACTTGGAGAGCTCTACATGACAATAGACCTTTGTTTCGAAAGGCTTTTGCAAAAGTGAAAAAACTTAGAAAGGGTAGTTAATCGCAAAATTGATATTACCCAGAAAGCTGTTTTGATCCCAGATGATATGTGAGCCCGTCTCAGGATTCTCAAAGGGGCTTCGCACCTTATATCCTACATCAAACCTGAGTAAGAAGTAATCAAAATCAGCTCGGAGGCCCCAACCAGTGCTCACAGCGATCTCGTCAAGAAAATTGGAAGATAGCTGCGATCCGGGTCTGTCAGGGTCGTTTCTGAGCGTCCAAGCATTACCGGCGTCTACAAATATTGCACCTTCCCAAAACCAAACTAAATCAAATCTGTACTCGGCATTGAACTCAAGTTTAAAATCTCCAGTCTGAAAAAACGGTTCTCCTTCGACTGGATTCAATATTTTGTCATTAAAGCTTCCAGGCCCCAACTCTCTGATCTGCCAACCTCTGAGACTGTTTGGGCCTCCTACAAAAAATGTCTTTACAAAGGGGATTACCTCTTCTTCTCCACCAAGTGCGAGCGCAATTCCTGCATTAAACCTAAGGGCAAACATAGACCTCTCCTTCACGCGTTTATAATATCTGATATCAGAATCAAACCTTATAAAAGATGCAAACTCAAGATTGGCTAATTCCCAATCTTCATTAGGTGAAAAGATAGAGTTCAAAGCCAATATCTCTAATCCTGAAAATTCTAGATTGCTAAGAAGCGCAATAGAACCGCCACGATCAGATTCTTTAGTCTGCCTAAATAAACTTAGTTCTCTCATCAAGAAACCGGTAAGAAGATAATCATCAAAACTAGCTTCAAGTAGCGGGTTAGAATCTAAAATGGTGGTTTGAAATACTTCATCAATACTCGTATCTAGAATGTTTAGACCTATTTGCCTCCAGACATACCTATTTCGTTCATCGGGTTGAAACTTGTAGGCCCATGAAGCATTGACTGTATTGATACGATATGCGTTGATGATGTCGGTAACACCGACGCTAAAATCAACATCGGTTTCACCAAAGAGATTGAGGTTTTTATATGAGTGATCAGTCAGTAAACCAACATTATTAAGTAAACTCGACAAATTAAATATATCTACTATCCGAGGTATGCGAAATGAATTATTCGCTTGTATACTCAACGTATTAGCATTAAAAGTTGGAATCTCAAATTCAAAAGACCCTTCTAACCCAAAACTATGGGTGATAGCTCGATTAGAAAAGTTGCGATTCGTCCAGCCGAGATTACCTGCAAAGCCAAATAGATCTCTGGCACTTACACTGGGCGATTGATTGAGCAGTGAGTAGAATACATTAGCACCCATGTCAAAGGCCCACTTGTTTCTCTGAGGGGTAAGAAAAATGTCGAAATTGTAAAGACTGTCGACTTCACTATCCTGGGTTGGGTTAAGTGTGACAAATCGATATGGAGTAAGTCGCGACAGAGTTCGATTAGTTAAGAATTGATTCGATCGCGAGAATACTTCACCACTTTTGAGTGAGATGATCTTGTGTAAACTTTCAGGTTTAACTATAAAGTCTTTGCTCTTGCCATAGTATACAGTGTTTCCTACTGTGTCCACCTCCGTATAAGACGGGTTAGCACTAGCTATATGTTCAGTATAGACGTTGATTTTGCCGAGGGTATATTTTTGATGTTTCTCTTGATTGAGGGGGGCGAATATTTGTATCGTCACAGGTACATTCTTAGAGCTATCACCTCTAAAGAATATATAGTTCGGATTGAATTCTGCATAACCATTGTTCTTTGCTAACTCTATGAGCCTTACCTCTTCTTCATCAAAGATCTTGGCATCTAGTGGATCACCTGGGTTAATTTTACGGCTATCATCATGTTGTAGTATGAGTTGCTTAAGCGCCGTATCTGGACAGTTTATCTCTATGGATTTGATATAATACCGATCTTGAAGATCGATAATATAGGTGGTCGTCATCTTCCGATCCTTCACGTCTTCCTTGTATGCTATATCGGCTTGATAAAAACCTTTTCTGTTGCGCAAGTATTTTTTTATAGCCTCTGCACTTTCTTTTGTTTCTCTCTCATCGTAGGTGGTAAGTGGTGTATTCCAAGTCCTCGGATTAAGCCATAGTTTTTTTACTGGTTGCTGTCGCACTAGACCTTTGATGTCTGACAAGATCAATCCCTTATCTACTCTTCCATCATCAGTCAGGATGACGAACTTGTTTTTCACCAGAGCGGATTCGGATTCATCTAGATTTTTAACTACACTACAGGATGAGCCCAGACTTAAAACACTGAGAGCTATAAGTGCTACCTTTAGGATGTAATTAATATGCCGCTTCTTATATATGGTTTCCAAGTCTAGGATAAAATTAATTCAGTCGTTAAGGCTGAAAAAGTATAGGCAAAAGTACCACTTATTCGTCGCAGAAGGAGAGAAGTGTATAAGCACTTTACTTGATCATGCAACTTATGACCTTGATCAGCTCTATGCAATATCAGATTGGATAGCACACAATGAAACTAGGGTAACTACTAGGGACGTCCATGTTTGTACTAAAATAGAGTTAAAAAAGCTCTCAACTCTCAAAAGCAGCCCTTCGGTAGTAGGTTTATTTCAAATCAAAAACGATGATCTATCGATGATCGATGCCATAGATGGGGCCATTTATCTAGATGACGTCCAAGATCCTGGCAATGTCGGTACGATCATCCGCATAGCAGATTGGTATGGCATAGATATGGTCATTAGGTCTATTGACTCGGCTGACTTCTATAATCCTAAGGTGGTGCAGTCTAGCATGGGTAGTATAGGCCATGTGAGGCTATTGACTATCAACAAAAGTGATCTAATAGATCGTCTGACAGGATGGTCGATCATAGGTACTTCTTTACATCCTCAGCAATCAGAGATCCCTACTACACCCAAATGCCTTGTCATAGGAAATGAAGGAAAGGGCATGTCTGAAGTTATACAGTCGCAACTTACTCACGCCATGCACATCCCTGGACATGAAGATCGATACAGTGACTCTCTTAATGCTGCGATATCAGCAGGCATCCTTGCTCAGCATATCTGGGGAGGGGATATCTAAAGATGTCTTAGTTCGCCAAGGTAGCCTCAGCTGTTAGTAAAATGAAGGCGAGTTGGATTGCTTTATGACCGTCCTTGTTTAACCACCACTCATCTAAGGAATGTCCATAAGCTCCTTGTCCTCCTCGACCTATCGTTACCGATGGGATGCCAAGACTTATTGGGACATTGGAGTTAGTACTTCCTCGTGTAAGTTGCGGGCGCCTACCCATAGCCGCGGTGGCCGCAAGAGCCCTTTGTATAAGTGGAAGTTCAGCAGAAAGTTCGCCAGAGGGTCGGTTGCCGATCATGTCGATATCCACGGTCAGTTCTTCTCCGATTCTTTTTCTTTTATTCTGTGCAGTAAGAGCTTCCTCTACAGATATCTCTAGAAGTCCTTTTAGTGTATCTAGTCTTGCAGGATCGATAGATCTGGTATCTATCTCCATCGCTGACTCGTAAGGGACAGAATTTACGGAAGTGCCGCCGCTGATGACACCTACATTATATGATGTCCTAGGGCCTCGGGAGGTAAACTCATCCGCTCTCACAACGAATCGATTAATGGCATCACCAAGTGCATGATGCGGATTAGCTAATCCAAATGCACCCCATGAATGCCCGCCTGGGCCTTTAAAAGTAACGCGATACCTGTAGGATCCGAGACCTTTGTTGTTTACCCTGCCGATGTCACCACCGTCGATAGAAATCCAACTATCTATACTCGGACCGTCAGGACTAAAAATATGCTTGACACCTCTTAAGTCACCTAATCCTTCCTCTCCGACAGAAGCTATGATAAGTACGTCATCTTGAAACTTTACTTCGTTATCTATGATGGTCTTTGCGATGGTCAAGAGGATAGCTAAGCCACGGGTATCATCACCGATACCTGGGGCAAAAAGTGTATCGTTTTTAATCTTCACTTTGACATCTGTCCCTTTCGGAAATACTGTATCTAGGTGAGCATCCAAGGCCACGGTTCTTTCTCCTACCGTACCTGCTAGCCGACCGATGACATTGCCCACATCATCTATGTGCACATCTGTTATCCCGGTTGCTTGAAGCATCTCCATAAACACTTTAGCTCTCTCGGACTCCAGAAATGGTGGTGCCTCTACTTCAGTTAATCGGATATGGTTCTGCTCCGTTTCATCTTCTAGTGAAATGATATACTCAAAAGCAGATCTCATGTCATCGGATGAAAGTAGCTCTTGGATGCTCGTCTGGTATTCTTTATGAATTGTATAGTCGAGCTGGGCAGCAAGATTGACGCTCCATCCAACTAGCACCAGTAGTATTATCAGTCGTGACCTAATCATATAAGATCTGTTTTTGCAGATAGTAAGATACACTTATGTAGGATATACATCTTCAGTATTAATAATAACCACCTTCAGAGGTAACTCTTATATTACGGCATATCATAAAAGAATACTCATATGCACTGCATCTATAAAATCGCACTATTAGTAAATACTTTTTTTATAACAAGCTTGGCTACGCCGCTGGAGAGTCAAGATGTGAACTTGGACTCCGTTTTTGCGAAGGTGAAGTATCGCAATATTGGACCATTTCGTGGAGGTAGATCAGTTACGGCTTCGGGAGTGATAGGTGATCAGCTAACCTACTATATGGGTACAACAGGAGGAGGCCTTTGGAAAACTGAAGATGCAGGCCAGCACTGGAAGAATATATCAGATGGATATTTCAAGACAGGTTCGGTTGGTGCTATCAGTGTGTCTGAAAGTAATCCCAACATACTATACTGTGGTATGGGTGAACATGCACCCCGAGGTGTGATGACTCATCATGGTGACGGTGTCTATAAATCGATAGATGCAGGTAAGACATGGAAGCACATAGGCCTTACTCATACACAACACATAGCTAGGATCGAGATTCACCCTACTAATCCAGACATCGTATATGTCGCTGCGCAAGGTGCTTTATATGGACCTTCAGAAGAAAGAGGCATATACAAGTCAGAAGATGGGGGAGACAACTGGGAGAAGGTGCTCTATGTCAATCCAAATACAGGATGCTCGGAGTTGTCTATGGACATGAACCAACCCAATATCTTATATGCTGCCATGTGGGATCACCAGAGGTTTCCATGGATGGTCAGATCCGGAGGGACGGGTAGCGGATTATACAAATCAGTAGACAGTGGTAAGACGTGGAAGAAGATACACAAAGGACTACCCAAGGAGATGGGTAAGATGGCTATCGATGTTAGTAGAGCTAACTCCGATAGGGTATATGCATTGATAGAAAGCGATACGGAGAAGGACCTCGGAGGATTATTCGTATCAAAAAATGGAGGGAAGTCCTGGTCCAAGGTTAGTGGTGATAATCGCTTAACACAGAGAGCTTGGTATTACATCGAAGTCTTCGCTGGTACAACTAACGAACATGAAGTGTATGTGATGAGTGCACCAGCCTTGAGATCGATCGACGGAGGAAAGACATGGGAGCGCATCACAGGTACTCACGGAGACTTCCATGACTTGTGGATACATCCAGAAAATCCTAAAAACCTTTGTATTGCCAATGATGGAGGTGCAGCTATAAGTTTTAATCACGGCAAGTCCTGGTCTAGACAGGACAACATGCCAACCTCACAGTTTTATCGGGTCATCGTTGATAATGAGTTTCCATATAATATCTATGCGGGCCAACAAGATAACTCGAGTGTAAAGATCCCTCATCGAGCACTAAATAGTACTGGCATCACACCGCGTCATTGGACATATTCGGCAGGGGGGGAGAGTGCTTTCTTGGCATTTGACCCTGATAGCCCGACTAAGGTGATGGGAGGAAGTTATCTAGGTACTATTAATCTGCTCCATACTAACGCTGAAGCAACGACCAAAGTGATGCCTTCACCTATCCAATATCTTGGTCGCGAAGCAAGAGATATGAAGTATCTCTATAATTGGAACGCTCCTATCATCAAGTCTTCTCATGAACCTAATACGTATTATCATGGAGCGCAGCTCTTACTAAAGACTACAGATGAAGGAGTTACATGGACTGAAGCTTCGCCAGATCTGACGAGAGACGACGATACAAAACAGGGAAAAGGAGGTGGACCATATACTAATGAGGCTGTTGGTGCTGAGAACTATGGGACACTCTCGTACGTCATCGAGTCACCGCATGAAGCTGGAGTGATATGGACCGGTTCGGATGATGGACTAGTCCATATAACAAGAGACAACGGGGATAACTGGATAAACGTAACACCAAATGGACTGACTGAATGTCTCATAAATGCCATTGACCTATCTCCGCATGATCCAAGCACGGCATACATAGCTACAACGAGATATAAGTTTAACGATCATAGGCCCGGGCTTTATAAGACTACCGACTATGGTAAGACTTGGTCCAATATTTCTGGTGATATACCTCAGGGAGCATTTACGAGAGTGATAAGAGAAGATGAACAAAGGAAGGACCTTCTTGTCGCCGGCACAGAACTAGGTTTGTTCGTGTCCTGGGATGGTGGTAAGAAATGGTACCCTTTTAATCTCAACCTGCCCGTTACGCCGATCACCGATCTGACGATCAAACACGGAGACTTGATAGTCGCGACATCTGGGAGATCTTTTTGGATACTGGATGATATGGGATTGATCAGAGATTTTGATGGACTAAGTGGTCAGGCTAAGCTATATCAACCAGAAGATACTTACCTGGCTAATGGACGAAGCCCTCTATCGGGCAATAGCCCTTCATTCAAAGGAACCAACCCACTGGTCGGAGTTAATCCTGCTAACGGGGTAGTGCTTTACTATGAGCTTCCAAAGCTCAAAAAAGGGGTGGATGTTCATCTTGATATCATGGACAATGACAAATCTATAGTTCGGAGTCTTACCTCTAAAAAGTCTACTTCTAAAACTTGGGCAGGAGGTCCTCCTCGACCAACTGTACTATCTAAGGACGTGGGACTCAATAGAGTGGTATGGGATACAAGGGCACATACAATGAATGGAGTCAGTGGTGCATATATCGAAGCTAATTACAGAGGCCACAAGATGGTGCCAGGGTCTTATACTGCGCGTTTGACAGTTGGAGAAGATACATCTAAAGTTTCTTTTGACCTCCTTGCTAATCCTCGATATCCGACCACGACTACCGAGTACAAAGAGTATGATGAGTTCATGTCATCTGCGGAAGCTAACCTGATAGAGATGCATGATATGATTAACAAATTACACAAGTATGAAAAGCGAATGGCCGTGATAAAGAAGTCTCTGGAAAAGGATAAAACAAAAAATAAAGCCCTTCTGACTTCGCTGGATACAGTGCACAAGTCTATCAAGAAGTGGGATGAAGATATGATCCAGCGCAAGGCCAAAGCCTATGATGACGTTGAAAACTTCCGTAATAAGTTTACTGCAGAATACTTATTCATGATCAATGCTTCTGAAAGTGATCTACCGAAGATGAACCAACCATCAAGAGATCGTAGAAACGAGCTGGATAAGCAGTGGGCGGAACTCAAGAAAAGGGGGACTTCGATATTAGAAACATCGTTACCTCAGCTCAATGAGCAACTTTGGAGATCGGGTGTTGGAGCACTAGAATAAGAGCTATGTTTTCTTATCAACTTGCTCCCTGATGAGTTTTGTGCTAATACTATAAAATCTCGATGATAGAAGGATCGCTGAAACTGTGAGCCCAGTAAGCAGGCCTAACCATACTCCCATTGGGCCCCAGCCAAGAAAGCGAGCGCTTATATAGCTGATTGGTATGCCAATCAGCCAGTAAGCAAGAAAGGTAATAATGGTAGGTGTCTTTACATCCTGGAGACCACGAAGTGCCCCTAGGGAAACCACTTGTATGCCGTCTGATATCTGAAAGAACCCTGCTACTACCAGCAGGAGGGCTGCTATCTTGATCACGGCAGGATCAGCTATGTACATCGTAGGTAGGATGTTTCTCAGCAGGATAAAAAGTATGGCCATGGCCAACATGAATAAGGCACCTTGGATGATAGCAGCGATGCCTATGTTGTGCATCCTATCGTAGTTCACTTGTCCAAGTTGGTTGCCCACACGGATAGAGGTAGCTAGAGCAAGTCCTGTGCAGGTGAGGAAAGTGATAGCCGATAGGTTGATGGCGATCTGATGGGCGGCAAGCTCATGTGCTCCTAGGGTTCCCATGATCAGTGAGGCAGCTGCAAAAGCAGTCACTTCAAAAAACATTTGCATAGAGGTAGGTATACCCAGGGTGAGTATCTTTTTTATCTCTATTGATTCTATACTCATCGATATGCTATTCTTCAGATGAGACCATAAGACAGACTTTCTAGACAGGATGATCAAAAGAAAGAGGACCATCAATACTCTAGAAATCAGTGTACCCAAAGCTGCACCTTTAACACCTAGGGCTGGTGCTCCCCAGTATCCATATATCAATGCGAAGTTGAGGAAGACATTCAGGACATTGCCAGTGAGAGATGCGATCATCGCTGGCTTGGTTTCACTCATACCTTCAGAGTAACACTTGAGCGTCTGAAAAAACATCATCGGGATGAGTGCCCAGCCGGATATCACCATATATGGTTTGGCTAAGGCGACTACAGCTGAGTCTTGTCCTAGATGGTCGAGGATGGACACACCAAAGTAGATCACAAGAGCACAGAGTAAGGCGAAGACGATGTTGATCACCATGCTATGCCGAAGTAGGGCGGGGACCTTATCGCTTCTATCTGCTCCATCAGCCTCTGCGATCAAGGGTGTTAGGCCATAAGAAATACCTTTTCCAACTACATAAAAAGGGATGTAGATAGCTATGGCAAGAGCTACAGCCGCTAATGCTTCTGCACCAAGCCTACCGACCATCAAGTTGTCAATAAAATTAACTGAGACCTGGCCCAGGGAACCAGCCATGATGGGAAATGCTAATAATAGATTTCCATGAAACTCATTGATATATTTATCTAAGCCTCTCATAAGAGGCTACAAGAATACTACAGTTGAGGCATACCTCTGTAGTAAGAGATGATAAGTCTCCCTAGAAAACGGCTAAAGCAAATTAGTTACGGCTTCTTCAAGATTCCTACGCGGGTTTATCGCGGCTATACGGCCTTCTCTATCAAGTAGAAAAGTACGCGGGATACTTGTTACTCCATAAGTAGCGGCTGCTTCCGACTGCCAGTATTTGAGATCACTTACATGCCAGTCCCACTTCAGATTATCTTTTTCTATGGCTTTGACCCACCTATCTTTTTGTCTGTCAAGTGAAACACTAAAGACAGTGAAGCCATCAGGCTTATATTTATCATAGACTCTTACAACATTAGGGTTTTCGCGTCTGCAAGGTCCGCACCAACTTGCCCAAAAGTCTAGAAGGACAATCTGTCCTTTCAAGTCCGATAGTGTCATTTGCTGACCATCTACACTAGGAAGAATGATGTCTGGCGCTATTTCTCCTACTTTAACCTTTTCAAGAGCTTGCTGTCTCTGGAGTTGTTGCTGCTGAACACCAGCATACGCTTTATACTCGTCAGCCAAGGATAGCCCAGGATATGAGTTCGAAAGTTTATCACTGACCATACTATGGAGAGGTGCATCAGTAGGGCTTCTATATAATTGGCTAGCTATCAATACTCCTACAAGTGGATTAGCAGTTGAACTTAGATATTCTGAAAGTCCTTTAGAATCAGTCTGTCCTGTCACTCTTTTATTCATCTGTGTAGCATAGTCTTCTGCTAGCGCAGCTCCAGATATGCTATAATTAAACGTGCTTACATCTTTCAGAGAACCCGATAGGTTGATGTTCTTTTCAGATCCGTCAAGTGGAAGATATATAGATTTAGCACCTACTCTCAGTCGATATAAACCAGCCTCTGGTGCTACTTCCATAGGTATGGAAAACTTACCATTGCTGTCAGCAGTTCCTCTGGCCACAATGCTATTAGAGCTTTGTAGTGGTTCTACTTGATCAAAATAGACAGATAATTCACCAGCATCACTGATGTTTCCGGTGATCTCAAAAGGACTTTGTTTGCAGCTGAATAAACTCACAGTTGCTAAGAATGTAAAGAGTAGGGATATACGACTCATGTTTTCTTTGTCTTTTTATGTTCTACGACAATGGGTATAACGCAATATTTAGAAATAAGTTATACATCACAAATTTAAGGACGACAATACCTTAAAAGCAACTTAGATCAAACGATTGATTAAGAAAAAAACAATCAGAAAGATCCATAAGCCATCCAGAAAGTGCCAATAGATACTGAGTACAGAGAGCCTTCGCTTTTTATCAGGATCAGAAAGATATACTAGGACACTGGCAGGCTCCACTAATCTTTTTCGTGCATCGTAGATAAAATAGGCTAAAAATGGTATGCCAGCTATCACATGAAGAAAATGAATCCCAGAGATGACATATAGATATGAACCCAGATTACTTCCGGCGATGGCTATATTCATATCAATCATTTGCTGCCATGCTATGATCTGAAAAATGAGAAAGATGATCGTAAGAAGTAGGGTTGCCCAAAGTCGTAGTTTATAATTACGCGTCTCATCATTGAGATATGCTTCTTTCGTCTTGATCAGGACATAGCTAGCCCCCATAAGAAATATCGTATTGATGAAAAAGAGGGGAGGAAGCTCTACCGGAGCTAGGCCGTTTTGAATTCGAGTATAGATGTACGCCCCAGAAAAACCAATGAACAAAGAAGTTACTCCTGCCAGAACAAGAGTGATGATGATGTAGAGAGGGTGGATTAGGTAGTTTCGGGTATTGTCCATCAGCTGAAAAACATTACAGTTGTAAGATAGTTTTTGATTATCGCAGAGCTCATACAAAGTCGCTGTCATCCAGTGAAGGGTTCATAGATCGGCGCTTGTAATAGTCTTCATCCACTTCCTTTTCAAATATTAATTTCACGACTCTCGTAGTACCAGAGGCCGACATGGTATAGGCAGTCACTAGTCTCCATCCTACTGCTGCCTGTTCATCGATGATGTCCTCTATGTTATCTTTTGGCTTTCCATTCCAGATGCTGAGCTTGACATCTATGAATTGGTATTTATACATAGCTATAGACTTTGATGATGATAGATAGTATAATGATGACAGTTATTTACTCCATGCTGTAGCCAACATAATTATGTGGGCTGAGGCTCAGCAGTTCTTCTTTGATCTCTTGGCTCACAGCTAGATCATTTATAAATTCGACGAAGTCACCTTGTGAGAGCTTTCCTTTTCCTCTAGAGAAAGACTTCAGCAATTCATACGGTGCCTTAAATCCTTCTCGCCTAAGTATGGTCTGTATTCCTTCTGAGATAACAGGCCAGGCATTATCTAGGTCGGCTTTGATGGCTGCCTCGTTCACTTCAAGTTTACTGATCCCTTTCATAAGGCTCTTGTAGGCTATCAAAGAGTGAGCAAGAGGTACTCCTAGATTGCGGGTCACAGTGCTATCGGTGAGATCTCGTTGAAGTCGGGAGATAGGTAATTTTTGTGCCAAAAAGTTATATAGCGCCCTTGCTATCGCAAGATTGCCTTCAGCATTTTCAAAGTCGATGGGGTTGACCTTATGTGGCATCGCCGAACTGCCTACTTCACCAGCTATAACCTTTTGTTTGAAAAAGTCTCTGGAGACATAGGTCCAGATATCTCTAGCAAAATCAATCAATATCGTATCAATCCGAGATATCAATTGTAAGACCTCTGCGATATTGTCATACTGATCGATCTGGGTGGTATATTGTTGACGACTCAATCCAAGAGACTCGATGAATGTATCTATCTCACCTCTCCAGTCTTTATCGGGAAATGCCACTCTATGAGCATTGAAGTTGCCTGTGGCTCCGCCAAACTTAGCTTCATATTCATGAGCCTCTAGTTTTTTTATTTGCTTGGAAAGACGATCAACAAATACCATCATCTCCTTACCAAGGGAGGTGGGAGAAGCCGCTTGTCCATGAGTCCGTGCAAGTAGGGGAGTGTTCTTATGATCATTGGCCATGGTCGTGATAAGATCTAAGAGCTGATGGAGTTTTGGTAAGATGACTTTCTGTATGCCGTCTTTTAGCATCATCGGCATGGCTGTATTATTTACATCTTGAGATGTAAGACCAAAGTGTACATACTCGAGTACGTCATCTGCTATCTTTCCTTTGACTTCCTCTTTGATGAAGTATTCAACAGCCTTGACATCATGGTTGGTAGTCTTCTCGATTGTTTTTACGCGGTCAAGATTTTCTGTTCGAGTTATCTCACCAAGCAGGTCTCTTTCTTCTGTAGTCAAGTCTATTATCCCTATGGTAGATAGGTACTTCATATACTCAACTTCTACGATGATCCGATACCTTATGAGTGCACCTTCTGAGAAATAGGCGCTAAGTTCTTCAGTTTTCGCTCTATATCTTCCATCTATGGGGGAGATAGCATTGATCATAAATTTTCTTCCTTTTCTTTTCGTAGTATATACCTATATGTATCCATCTGAGATCTTATTAGCACTCTATGCGGATCATCTAGATATTCGTTCATATGTCGATGGTTTAGACTGCGAGCCTTTACATTATCAGACAACTGAAGATCGATCAAAGCCTGAATATGGTTTTTGATGTCTTCTTGAAATATGGGTACCAATATCTCTACACGCTTATATAGATTGCGGTACATCCAATCCGCCGAAGACATAAAATATTTTGGATCGCCATTATTGTGAAAGATGACCACTCTTGCGTGCTCTAAAAACCTATCCACAATACTCCTACCTGATATATTATCACTTACACCTTTTTTTCCTGGTACCAGAGAGCATAGACCTCTTACTATCAGATCAATCTTGACTCCTTGCTTAGCTGCTTTATAGAGTGTCTTGATCATCTTTGGATCCTGTAGACTATTTAACTTCAGTATGATACGCGCTTCCTTTCCTGCTTGGGCATTTTTAATTTCCTCTTTTATCAGGGCGTTGATCATAGAGTTCAGATTAAAGAGACCAACTCCCATATGCTTAAATGAGATACCTGAAGCGACCTTCGTCTCTAGGTAATTAAAGAGTTTTACACTCTCAAAAGTTAACCTGATGTCTTTTGTGAATAGGCCGAAATCGCTATACAAGTTTGCTGTACGTTCGTGGAAGTTGCCAGTACTCAGGTAAGCGTATGTCTGTGACCTACCTTCTTCAGATCGCAAGATAATAGCCATTTTCGCATGTACTTTGATGTTAGGTATGCTATAAAGCACTTTTACTCCAGCCTTCTCAAGTCTCTCTCCCCAAGTGATATTAGCAATCTCATCAAACCGTGCTTTGATTTCCACAAATGCCGTGACTTGTTTTCCGGCATTCGCCGCCTTGATCAGAGCATTCATGATACGACTTTCGGCAGCCACCCTATACTGTACTATCTTGATATGCGATACTTCAGGGTCATTTGCCGCTTCTTCAAAAAACCTAACTACAGATTCATAACTGTGATAGGGTGGATGTATGAGATGGTCTCTTTTTGATATTGCATCGAAGATCGACGCTTCATCTTCTAAACTTTCCATTTTTAGTGGCGGAAGAGTCTTTTCTGATATATCGGTCAAGCCAAATGTTGGAAACCCAAAGAAGTCAGAGTTATTATGATATCGCCCTTCAGATAACAAATCATACTTTGTTAAGTCAAAGACCTCCATCAAAAAAGAAAGCATCTCCTTGGGCATCTTTCTGTCATACACAAGTCTAGATGCAGGTCCAACTGCTCGCTTCGCTAAGCTCTTTCTTATTTTTTCCAGAAGATCACCTTTGAGCTCGTCATCGATATATAATTCTGCATCCCGAGTCAGCTTGATGGAGTACGACTGGATAATATCATACCCTGGAAAAATCCATGGTATACTATGTCTTACGATATCATCTAGCATGATCACATAGTGCTCATCAGGATTCTCGTGTGGTAGCTTGATGAATCTTCCTAAGTGATCACTTGGTACTTTTACAAGCGCGTATCTCGTGATCTTGAGCTTTCTGTCATACATATGCAGGGCCAGATATAGGGACCCATTATTCAGGAAGGGCTTAATCTTATCTTCTATTAAAAGGACAGGTTGTACAAATGGCAATAACTTCTCATTGAAGTAGTCTCTTACATACTCTTCATGACTATCACTTAAAGCTTGCCGCCTGATAAGATAAACACCCTGTTGTTTGAGCTCAGGTATTATCTGATCAAAGAAAATCTCGCTGAATTCGTTTTGCTGCTTATTGACCTTTTCGAGAAGATCTGATAGCAGCTCACTCGGACTATAGTTTAAGGTCTTTCTAGTTTTTTTGGAGGTGCGATGAAGATTTCGATGACTAGCCACCCTAACACGAAAGAACTCATCTAGATTAGATGAGTAGATAGCCAAAAACTTGATCCTGTCATATAGTGGCACCCTTGGGTCCTTGGCTTCTTGAAGAACTCTGTAGTTGAAATCAAGCCAGCTGATATCTCTTTGTACGTAGGGGAAGTCAGTTTTCATCCATTCTCTTTGTAGTTGACAAAGATAGAATTCTCACTCTACCTCTTATCTAAAAGTGCGAACCCGACTGAAAGTATATTTATATTTGGATGTCACAAGAAAAAAGTATGCCTAGAAAAAAAATAGCAGCCGCTAACTGGAAGATGAATACTACCGTAGAAGAGGGATTAGAACTCTTGGGTAATCTATGTTCCTGTCACTTAGATGGAGGAACAGAAGTGGTCATCTGTGCACCCGCTACTCACTTATATGCTTTGAGCAAATCTACACACCCTGGCCATGTTCACCTCGGGGGGCAAAACATTTATACCCAACCGAGCGGAGCATATACAGGAGAGATAAGCGGAGCTATGCTCAAATCAGCTGGTGCGGAGTATGTCATCATAGGTCACTCTGAGCGCAGAGGATACTTTGGAGAGATGGATGATTTTTTAGGCCAGAAAGTACTTGCAGCGCTTTCTCATAATCTCATACCTATATTCTGCTGCGGTGAAGGACTTAATATCAGAAAAGAAGGGGGGCACGTAGACCATGTTATTAATCAATTAAAAGAGGCATTTGACGTACTTACTCCAGAACAAGTGAGCGAGCTCGTTATTGCCTATGAGCCTATCTGGGCCATCGGAACAGGAGAAACAGCAAGTCCAGAGCAAGCGCAAGAAATGCACGCTGCCATACGCACCTATTTGTCAGAGAATTACGGGGCGGAGATTGCTGATAACCTTTCTATACTTTATGGAGGATCGGTCAAGCCAAATAATGCAAAAGAAATATTTGGACAGCAAGATGTCGATGGTGGTCTTGTAGGAGGAGCCAGTCTTAAGCCTGATAGTTTTGCCGAAATCGTCAATTCCTTTTGATACTCACATTGGTAAGGAGTTGCTGATTTTCTCTAACACCTTCTTGAAGAGCATTGCTAGTGATGTGCATCGCATATGATATTATTCTGATATCAAGAGTCATATCCTGATATCTAGATCATTCGTCGAGTTTCCTTTTTGCTATCTACGCTAATCTGTATACTTAGATTACTAAAAGTGATAGATATGAATGGACTAGAAGGATATTCCTCTTTTTATTACCTGGGTTTTTAATTTTTGCTGGCTATCAATTATACCGTGGCTATCAGTGGAAGCAAGAGGAGAAGCGCCGAGCAACCTACTATGAAAA
>CAYYBR010000077.1:0-17091 GCA_964470035.1 uncultured Saprospiraceae bacterium | reverse complement strand
TTCTCTAATAATTTATTTGATAACTATCTACGGCAGGTTGGACCCATAGATATGACCTTACTGAAGATGGGATTCTTCTTGAGAGACAAATATATTACTTAGAATTGTAATACATAACATACTGATCAATAAATTAACACATATTATATTTTCTTATAATATATTGCTAAATCTTTAGTCGCTTCGTATATCCTGAAAGTAGATTCTTATGAACCAGAGTTACTTCGTAATTAACATCTATCTGAGTATGGCTTACCGTCATTAGCTTTGCTAGAAGCTTGACCCTAAGCCCTAATTTCTCATCGTTTTTATCAATAAAGAGATGGGCATCTGCATGGTCTGACAAGGAATGGCTATCAAGATTACTCAACTCTCTGCGAAGAATTCTTTCGCGTCGATCCGAACCCTCCTGATCATATAAGGTGCATGAACTCCATATATGGACTTTCTCCTTATTCAGCCCATTCACATGTTTTTGATAACCATCCCATCTAAATTCATATAGATCAGTTTTAGAAGCTATAATCATAGTGAATGGCTCAATACCAACAAATTCATATTGCTCAAAAAAATCAACGCTATCAGTATATTCGAAGAATTCTTTCATCATCACTCCCCTACTCTTCCTGTAAGGCAGTTTGCGTTGGTGATTTTTAAAAGCACCATTTAAAACTACTACATGCACATCACTATCTGAGGCGATGATCCAACTTCCACCTTTCGTGTCCCGAGGAAAATAAAGCTTATGCCGACCAACACGCTCAGTGACAATGTCATCGGCGTTACGATCTACAAATTCATCTCTATTGGAACTTAAGAGATACCCGTTAGGACGAGGTATATATGATACTAAACACATAATAGAGCGACTTAGAGATCTCCAAGTTGTGGTCGGATAATGATTTCTTCTATAACCGCAGAAGGAGAAAGATGGGTAGCTGCATAGATGGTGTCAGCGATATCACTGGATTGCATCAACCTCTCCTCAGGCAGGTCAACTCCTGCCCAACTGGCAGACCAGGTAGCTCCCGGAAGTATAGAGGTCACCTTGACCCCTGTTTCTTTCAGCTCTTCCCTCAAGACCTTGGACATTCCTAGCAAAGCAAACTTTGAGATACTATAAGAACCACCATTGGGATATGCCTTTACGCTGGCTACACTGCACATATTAAAGATATGGCCTTTTGCAGCTTCGATCATCCTTGGCGCTATCTTACGTGTCATGTTGTATGCGCTATAGAGATTGACATCTATCATTTGCGAAAGCGCACCGTCTTCTTCCTTCAGAATTTCTCCTGGGATAAATACTCCTGCATTATTAATCAGCACATCTACACTGTCCCACTCTGAGACAATCTTATCTGCCCACTCATCTAGTGCTTGTTTATCTGACACGTCACATATATCAGCTATGATATGACGTCCAGGAAAACTGGAAGACCATGCTTTGATGCATTGCTCTATGTCAGATTTGCCTCGAGCGCATATAGCAACATCGTGTCCTTCGCTAAGAAATTTATCGGCTAGCGCCTTTCCTATTCCTTTTGTACCTCCTGTTATAACTGCCTTCACTGTCTTTAATCCTCGGATTTGTCCACCAAAAATAGCCTAATTTCGCAGCCGGCTTTTACTCCTATTATTTATGCAGCTGATCAAAGATCTAGGAAAGTTCATCTCTTGGCTCCCCGATATATTTTCGAAGCCAGAAAACTGGGGCATGTACTATAAGGAAACTATCCGCCAGATGTACGATATCGGTATAGGTTCTATGTCGATCGTGATGCTGATATCAGGCTTCATCGGTGCAGTTACCGCTATCCAGTTTTCATATCAACTATCCGGTGGATTTATCCCTGACTACTATATCGGTTACATCGTAAGAGATATCATGATCATAGAGATGGCAGCTACTCTGACATGCATAGTGTTAGCTGGAAAGGTGGGCTCTACTATGGCCGCAGAGATAGGTGGGATGCGACAGAAAGAACATATAGATGCTATGGAGATTATGGGCGTTAATACGTCTGCATATCTCGTTATGCCAAAGTTGATCGCCGCCGTACTGGTTATACCTCTTCTCGTTACGCTGGCCTTGATTATAGGTATCGGCGGAGGTTATGTGGCGGCTATATATGTAGCTGGCTTGACTAACTATGAGTTTGAAAAGGGATTGCGATTCCTTTTTGATCCATATAATGTGGTGATGATGTATGTGAAGGCTGTCACCTTCTCCCTGATCATCACATCAGTAGCATGTTATCAAGGATACTTCGTAAAAGGTGGAAGTATAGAGTTGGGGCATGCAAGCACAAGAGCGGTCGTGTATGGTTCGATTATCATACTTATTGCAGATTTGATCATTGCCTTATTATTGATGGGATAGTTATGATTATTGCTGAAAATATCATCAAATCTTTCGGAAGCCAAGAGGTGCTAAAAGATATCTCTTTTACCTTCGAGGATGGAAAGACAAACCTTATTATCGGTAAGAGTGGAGCCGGAAAAACTGTCTTTCTCAAGATCTTAGTTGGGCTTCTCAAACCATCCCAAGGATCTGTGCGATACCATGATTTAGACATTTGTTGTGTTGATAATTCTGAGTTACGCGAACTACGTATGGAGATAGGTATGCTTTTTCAAGGCAATGCCCTATTTGACTCTTTGACAGTAGAAGAGAACATCAGGTTTCCTTTGGACATGTTTACTCAGAAGACTATAAAGGAAAAGCGCAAACAAGTGAATTACTGCCTAGAAAGGGTAAACCTGGAAGGCATCAATGATAAATATCCCTCAGAGATCAGTGGTGGTATGCAAAAACGTGTAGGGATAGCAAGAGCTATAGTACTCAATCCCAAGTACCTCTTCTGTGACGAGCCTAATTCAGGCCTTGATCCAAAGACTGCGATTACTATCGACGACCTCATAAGCAGCATCACTAAAGACAATAACATCACTACTGTTATCAATACACATGATATGAACAGCGTGATGGAGATCGGTGATAATATCTGTCTACTTTCTGAAGGCAAACTTGCTTGGCAAGGAAGTAAAGAAGAGGTTTTGAATAACAATAATCCAACGCTCATCGAATTCATTTTTGCCTCTCCTTTCTTACAAAGACTTAGAAGTCAAGCCTTAACATCATCTCAATCTTAATCGTTAATTAATCTACCTTATCCAGGGTATACAAAAGATATAGATATATTTAATCAATATATCCACTTACTGTATACATGAAGAAGTTGTTTTCTGGCCAAGTCAAACCCATAGTAACTGTATTACTCCTCTTTTGCTCGATACATAGTTATATACAAGCCCAAGATATCTGTGAGACAGACACTAGCTTTACAGATATCCTTTTTTTGATAGATAACTCAGGCAGCATAGATGATGACGAGTTTACCCTCTTCGCTGATCTCATCACAGGATCGATCAATCAAGTAAGGGAGAGATGCGTATCATCACAACTTGGCGTGGTACACTACGGTGGTGCATTTGGTCTAGAGACTGCTATAGAATATCCCTTTAGTGCCAATACTCTGATCCCAGATGTAGACCGTCAGTTTTGTGATTCGCGCAATCAGTTTGGCAACTGTTCTGAAGGAGGTGGAGATGACCTCAACAATGCCATAGGAGATATCATCACCTTCATACAAGATGGGTCACTTAACCGCGATCCTATAAATCAGCTCTCTCTTGTCATTTTTACTGATGCATTTGGTTTTGACCTTGAGTGCAACTTTATCAACTGTTCAGTGATTCGACCTTTCACTAACATCGATATCCTCAAGTCTGAGTTTGATGCCCAGGTCACTGTGGTCGGGGTCTCAGATCAAGCACAAGCCACTCTTCTCGGCTTGTATGCCTCACCGGGAGGCACATTTGATCAGGTTGAGCTTTTTCAGCAAGATTGCGCTTCTACATTTGATGGGTGTACACTTCCACGCAAATACATCCCACTCGACTTTGATTCTCCTGTAAATCCTTCGGCAGACAGCATCGCAAGTTGTGTAGATTGTACGATACGAATACTTGGAGGTGTATCGGTGGAGGCTGGGCCAGATCAGATGATATGCGAGGAAGACGACGGCACCATAACGCTCACCGCATCTCTTAACAACGGCACACCTCCTTTTTCCTTTGTCTGGGACCAAGGTCTCGGGGCAGGAAACAACTTTCAAGTCTCTCCATTAAACACTACGACATATACCGTCATTGGTACCGATGCTAATGGTTGTAGCGCCACAGATGTGATCACCATCACGGTGGAGGATTGTCTTCCAGACTGTCCTACGCCGATGATCACTTGTCCACCGGATTTTAGTGGTTGCCCTGGAGGCAGTATCGATCCAGCGATTACAGGATTTGCTACAGCCACTATAGACACTTCGCTCTGCGAGCTCGTAAATGTTTCCTTCATGGATATCCCTATGTCTGATGATTGCCCTGGTGCGATTGTTATCAGAAGAGTATGGAGGGCTGAGATATCTACAGATGTATCTAATTTTACAACGTGCGAACAGATAATTGCTCTAATTGATACAACATCTCCTGTTCTGATAGACTGTCCCGTCGATACCATATTGGACCCTGATCAACCACTTTATACTTGGATAGACCCTACGATATTGGATGATTGTGAAGCCACACTCAGCTATAGTATCCCTAACGGTTCGATCTTTCCCTCTGGCCAAACAAGAGTGACAGCTTTTGCAACTGATGTATGCGGAAACATCGACTCATGCAGCTTCATCGTAACCGTACCAGAAGAAGTACAATTGATATGTCCTCCATCGACTCAAAGATGTGTTGATACACTGCTTACCATACCACTGCCTGATGCCATGTCCGACTGTCCTTTATGTGCAGAAAACCCAACAGATTGCATCACGATATCAACTATGATCGATGACGTAAGAAGAGAAGGCGAGATAATCGTCTATGATATCACCTTTATCGCTAGAGACCTCTGCAATACGGACGACACATGCAGTACATCCATCATTCTTGATAATTCTTCATTCGTTGATTGTCCAGCTGATATCATCATCGAAGCGCCACCTTTTGGGTTTACTGACATATCATGGTCTCCACCCACCTATGAATCTTGTTGTGATGCATGTATCGTCAGACAGATTCCAGGCTTTCTATACATGGGTCAGCTCGGAGAGTCCTTTTACTATTGCTCATTTGCAAGAACAACATGGGATAAGGCAAATCGAGAAGCGCAAGAGATCGGCGGTCATCTGGTAGCTATCAACTCAGAGGAGGAAAATGAATTTCTTTCGCGTAGACTCATCGACAGAACAGCTCATATAGGATTAACAGATCGAGTAACTGAAGGGGATTATCGATGGACCAATGGAGATCCGTTTTCATTTTCTAGTTGGAAAAGCACTCAACCTGATGGAGAGGAAGGAGAAAATGTGGCGGAGATGGACGCTCAAGGGTTTTGGTATGATACCGATGGTAGAGATAGGAGGGAGTTTGTAGTCGAGATCTCTGACTGTGTCCAAGTAACGCAGATACAAGGACCCCAACCAGGGTCAAGATTTCGAGTAGGTACAACGACTATCACATATGCAGGAGCGGATGGCTGTGGTAATCGTGACATCTGTAGCTTCGATGTTACATTGCTCCCATTCTCCGGTAATGAAGTAGGAGCAATCACTCGATCTGTATCCCATGAACTTATCATAACTCCTAATCCTGCCCATACACTAGTAGGTATATCGACAGGAAGTACGGAAGTCTTAAGTGTACAGATATATAGTATGCAAGGGCAGCTCTTGAGAACTTGGTCTTTATCAGGTAATACAACTGAGCAACTAGACATATCTGATCTTTCACAAGGGGTTCACCTTGTGAAAGCCGCATATGTCGATGGAAGTTTCGATACAGCTAAGTTGGTGATACAACGATAGCTAAAGCACCTCTAGGAGTTTTTTTAGGACATACTTGTTCACGCCTAGTGCATTGTGGCTAGTATATACCTCGATATTCTGGTGGTCAGTAGGGTCTTCAAAATCACAACACGCTTCCCAAGGAACTATTCCATCTTGCTTGGTATAAAATGCAACCGACGGTACTGACACAGGGTCAGGTAAGGAAGCCACCCATGCTGGTTGATCCTCTTCTTTTTGGCCTCTGAGTTTTTGAAAAAGTGTGAACAGCCAGGCAGCATTATTAGGGGCATCAAGGTGACGATATGGTGAGGCCAGGGTGATCACCTTCTTCACTTTATCGGGATGATCAGCCGCAAGCTTCCGTGCATAAAGACCACCCAAACTCCAACCCAAGATAGTTATGGGTTCGTCCTTAGCATGCTGCATAACAAGTACTGACAACTGATCCGCTTGCTCAAGCCGCGCATAATTTCTTCCCAGACCCCAGTCTATAGTTTGATATCCTTGTCTATCGAGATAGCCTCTCATAGGAGCGGTAGAGATATGGCTAGCCATAAAGCCCGGTATCACAAGAATCTTCTCTTGGTCTCGTTTCTTATTGATCTGGTAACTCGTGATCAACTTATGTGCCCTGAGTCGATCATTGAGGGGCCTTACCCACTCCATAAAAAATCTCCAAATCGCAGGTCGTTTTATTTTCTTTTCCAATCTTCCTGACTAAATTAAATGAGAAACCATTCTCACAAATTTACGTTCACTTTTCAATCAACTTCTAAATCATGGATCCAGTCATACTTGGACTCGTCGTCGTACTTGCGATGAATATGTTCATCTTTCCGATAGCGTACAAACTTCAGACTGATCAACTTACGGATATCACCTATGCACTGAGCTTTGCTTCCATAGCGATCTATGCCTTTATCGCAGGTAGAGGATCTCTAAGTATACTTAAAATGATTTTGTTCGTCTTGATCATGCTCTGGGCGATACGTCTTGGCTATTTTTTGATGACTAGAGTAAAGAAGATGGGAGGAGATGCTCGCTTTGATCAGATACGGACAAACCCCAAGCGCTTTGGTAGATTTTTTCTGCTGCAAGCAGTAAGCGCTTGGATCATCTCTCTTCCCTTTTTATTCAGACTTCTGTACGATCCAGAATCTTCATCAGACGTGTCTGGCATCTTAACTATCGAGTGGATAGGTCTCATCCTTACAGCTCTTGGTCTTATCATAGAGACGATAGCTGATCATCAAAAATCAGCTTATAAAAACACATCTGGCAATGCTGGTAAACTCTTTAAAGGTGGACTCTATAAGATTGTCCAGTTTCCTAATTACACGGGTGAGATTATATTTTGGGTGGGTATTTTTATAACCAGTATACCTGCGATTTTTGGACTCCGATGGTTAACCCTCTCTAGTCCGCTTATCATCATCGCCTTGCTGATTTTTGTAACTGGTATACCTCCTATCATTCGGTCAAGAAAGAAGAGGTATGGAGATAATCCTGAGTACAAAGCCTACGTTAGTTCTACATCGAAGTTGATACCTGGTATCTACTAAGAAGTGCACGAACCTTGCTGATGAAGATATCCCCCATACCGTATTTTATCTCTCTCCTCTTCCTACTTCTCTTAGGGTGTAATCGGGCTGAAGAAGTCATAGAAGAATCTTATCAACCTCGCAGTGAACATGAGGCGTATTCGCTCGGTCTTATTTCTTCGGGATTAGATCATACGAGACTCGGTACTCTTTGGCTTGAGCAAGCACAGTTAGCACTGTCTAATCCAACCCTCATTCAGACTCCTTATGCAGCAAATATTTACGTAAGTGATACAGAGGCTAAGGGTTTTGGATATCAGTTTGATGCGATAGTAGGTCAGAAGGTCACTATCACAGTAGAGGAAAATACACCTCAGGCAGGAATGGTCTTTATAGACTTGTATCGCGCAAATACCGAAGGGGAGCTTGAGCATCTAGCCACAGCTGATACTTTACATAATCAGATCGTCTTTGAGCCTCTAGCTAATCATACGTATGCGATACGGGTTCAACCTGAGTTACTCAAAAAAGGAAGATATAGGATCGAGATAAAGAGTGATCCCTCTTTGGTATTTCCAGTTTCGGGAAGAGATAAGAGTGCTATCGGCAGTCTATTTGGAGCCCCGCGCGATGCTGGACGTCGTATACATCATGGCATCGATATATTCGCTAGAAGACATACACCGATCGTAGCTCCTTCAGATGGAATTATCCGCTCCATCTCACCCAATAAGCTCGGTGGAAATGTAATCTGGATGAGAGATGATACTCGTAATCAAGTGTTATACTTCGCTCATCTAGAAGATGTCTTTGTAGGGGACGGTGATTATGTAAGTCAGGGAGACACCATCGGCAGCGTAGGCAATAGTGGAAACGCCATCACGACGAGTCCTCACCTCCACTTTGGAGTGTATCGAGAAGGGCCAGTAGACCCTTATAATTTTGTAGTAACAAAGAGGACGAGATTTAAAAGAGAGCTTGCCAAGAAGGATTATGTAGGTCAGTATCTGAGGACCAGTCATCCCTCTGACATGCACCTCGTCAATGAATCAAATGATCAAAAGCAACTTATCGAAGATCAACTCCTACTAGTGCGTGGCACAACCGGCATGTACTATCAAGTGGAACTGCCCGATGGCACCTCAGGACACATATCTTATCTCGATGTAGAGTTGTTATCACGACCACTTCGAAGAAGATTGGCCGAGCGATCTGACTTGTTAGATGTACCTACTGAAGCAGCGCTAGTAGTCACAGAGTCTAGCTCGCTCGCAGAAGCAAAAGCCCTAGCACTACATGGTGATTATACTTTGATATCTATCGGAGAGGAGTATCGATGGGTGAAGTCCTAGTAAAAATGCTAGTGACATACTTACCTCTTCTTAGCCACTAAGGTGCTTAGACACCAAATAACAAGATGACTTTATAATCGATTTTTCAATTCTATCCCTGCATCAAGCCTTCCTGCTGTTTGTTTTTCAACACAGTAACACCCAAGATGAGTATCAATATCCCACAGATCATCAAACCCCACTCAGACATGGTAGGGATGACAGTACATATGCTACAGCTTTCTGTGGTGAATGATTGGCTATCACCAGCAACAGTAACTGTTATAGTAGATGGTGTATCAGCAAAGGTGTAAAACTGCAACGAGAACAGACCTCCACCCAGTGGTGCAATATTACCTGTTGCACTCACCACATCATAGGGTGCTCCACTTGCTGTCAATAGATTACCATCAAGCGCTGTGATCGTAGGGCTTGCACCAGCAGGAGACATGGATGCATCGATGATCAAATTATCCTCAAATAACAATCTACCATCACCCAAAGTGATATTCTCTGGGTTACTACAACTGCAAGGATCCTCAACCGAAAAAGACATCATATCTATACAATCAATTATATCTACCGATATAGTAGTGCTTGTCGCACACTGACCGCTTGATGGGACAAATTCGAAGTCAAATGTTCCTGCGTTGGCTGTACTTATAATAGGTGGACTCCAAACTCCAATAAATCCCTCTATAGACATTCCTGGTAACGATGGTGCATCATCTCCCATACAGAGAGGTCCGATGGGCGCAAAGGTGGGTACATCTTCTTCTATTGAAATTTCGGGATCCTCCATAATTTCAATTGGGAAGCAAGCGATCGACTCAAAGTCCAGACAACTGGCATCAATCGTTGTAAGTAAAGTGGACTCGCCAGTGGATTTATCTATTGCATATAAGCCTCCAGGAATAGCGCTATCGGTGCCTGTGATACCGATCAGACGTCCATCCACGTCAAAGCTAAACCCTTCCATGTCGTTAATTTGTTCTCCTGTAACATTATCTAACAAGGCTCCAATCACAAAGGTAGCCCCCACAGGGGATACAGCAATCAATTGATCACCAACTCCATTAGTATTTGATATAGCATAAATTAATCCTGTTAATGGGTCTATTGCAATATCGTCGATATCTTCTGACACACCTGTCACAGGGTATCCTATATTGCCAACGACCTGCTCTGTAATAACATCAATTTTAAAGAGCAAATCTTCACTTCCAGAAATCCGATCGACACCATACAATATTGTATTGTCCACATGAGAGAAATCCAATGCATCAACATCTTGGATTTGATGTATCATACTATTGTCGCTGCGCATGAAACTGGGGGCAGTAAACTTGAAAGTGGAAACACCTGTTGCTAAATCCAATGTATAGAACGCTGAAGTTCCAGCGTCAAACATCCACAATTCGCCAACACGATCCCATGCTATCGCTTCGACACTTGTCTCGGCAATCTGACTTATCGGAGCGAATTGAGATCCATCTTGAGCAATACGATATACAACCCTACTGCTCTCTTCGATTGTATAGCAAAAGTCTACCTGACCATATATCAGATTTAGACTAAGTAGTACAGTAAATATTGACGTCAAATATTTCATGGTCGTAAGTTCAGTGAAAAAAGAAGTTTACTTTCTTTTTCTAGTGCATCATTGCACATGATTTCAATACTTGATGCTGTTGATAACCTTATGATGACGCGTTGGCTTATGCTTTCTTCAGGAAAGATAATTAATGTTAAAAGGATAAGTGTTAAGGTCTCAATTCGTGTCTTTGTGACTTGGTGGCCTGAGTTTTATCTAGATTTTTTGGTGTTAAGACACTAGCTATATTTTATGGTTATTCTAAATCGTATTTAAGAACAGTATTATCTACATCTGATGTAACAAAGATGCTTCCCTCTCCATCAAAGTGAACATCTGAAAGTTTCCATGTCGGTGGCATGCCCGCAGGTCCTGATACTCCTAGATTGACACTGTCCACAACAACCTCATGCTCTCCAGTACTAAGGTCAAAAGCTCTAATAACATTCTTACCCGTTTCTACAATGTATAATCGCCCATCAGGCCCGACTTGTAATCCTTCTGGTTGCACCAACTCAGTGACGATAGCCTTGGGTGTATCTATGAGTTTTCCACTTTCGGTTAGCTGATAAATTGTACCTGTATAATAATCAGCGACATAGATAGCACCATCAGATGCTGCAAGACCCGATGGTACAATTAGGCCCTTAGAAGCATCCATTAATACTTCATGATCATCATCGATCTTACGAGAAACTTTAGCTGCACCAGGAGTGGTGCCAAGTTCTGCGACTATAAGTGATCCATTGTCGAGGATGGCATTGATCGGCACTGCATAGTCATGAGAAGTTGTGATCGCCTCATCCTTTGCTATATCCCATACTTGTACTTCATTGCCAAACCAGGAGGTCATAGCCAGTTTTCCACTTTCATGATCTATAGTAAAAGGACCTACTATGCCGGACACACCGATCATGTGGTGCCATGTGTGTTGGATAGAACCATTGGACGGACTAATGGATTTCAAACTTAATAAATCCGCTGCTAGTAGCTTGCCATCAACATACTCTACATCGCCAGCATTACAGAGACTTGGGGGTATGACAATTCGTTTGGAGCCGTCCATCATAACTTCATGTATACTTCCATCTTGAGCATTGGCAAGGTAGAGATCATCCTTACTGTTAAATGCGATATTATCAGCACCAATGAAACCACTTGCAATCTCTTTCTTTGTGTGGTTGTCTAAATCAATTTGATATACGATACCCGTTTTATGATCTATCGCAAATAGCTCTCCTTTAGAATTAAATTTTACTGCTGCTGGTGTTTGCAGATCATCTATGACAACTTCAAGTTCGCCCTTGTCAACATCTATTTTTACAATTTGGCCTTTGGACCAAATTGGACCATATAGGTAGCCATCAGGTCCAAAGTCAAAGGCATTGAGCCAACCTAATTCTTTGATGATTAACCTTGGTTCTTTTTCAAGATTTGGGTCCAATTCATAAAGGCCATCTCCTTGAAAATCCAGCGCCACAAATAACCTTCCTTCATCAGATAGCGTAACTGGATTGACTCCTGGAGACACAAATTGTTTTTTACTACTACCATCAGGAGCTATTCGCCCAACTTCACCAGTTAGAATGGATGTATAGTAGAGTGTTCCATCAGGGGCAATGGTGACATCGTCAGGTCCTTCGATACCATCAGCTTGATCCAGAGTATCCAAGATGGCACCTGTGTCTGTATCGACCACTCCTATAAAGCGGCTCACAACCGATGCTACATAAAGTCGATCCTGGGCATCGAAAAAAATACCATTTGCTCCTTGAAAGAATGATCCTTGTATGAGGAGGTTGTTTTCTAAGTGGCTTTCAGTTTTTGGAGTGTCTACCTTAGATTGACAACTGAATAAAAGGACACTGAGAACAAATGTTATATATATAGTTGGCCGCATAATCTGATGGTTTTAATCTTATTGATGTGTGTTTGAAGATAGTTAAAAGGCTCTTGCTAATCTTTACAAGCACATATATCGGCTTGATTGAATAATAATACTAGGAGGACTATCTTCACCTCTTCATGAATAAGGACATACTCATCCCACAATCACATATCAAAGGTCTCATCTTTGACTTAGACGGCACACTGGCAGACACCATGCCGATGCACATCGACGCTTGGATCGCAGCTGGTAAAGAGTATGGTGCAGACATAACCGGTCAAATGATCGATGATCGAGCAGGTACACCTACTATCCAAGTAGTCGAGGATCTTAATCAGACATATGGATGGGACATCGATCCATATGCCTTTAGAGATCGGAGAAACGAGATTTATCATGCCATGAAAAAGAAGGCAGGACCTATACAACCTATCCAAGAGGTTGTAGACATCGCAAAGTCTAATCACAAAGTACGGCCGATGGGTGTGGGTACTGGCAGTATCAGGTCCAATGCTTCCTTAGCACTAAGAGAGCTAGGTATCACAGAGTGGTTTGACATCATCGTAACCGCTGATGATGTAGATCAGCCCAAGCCACACCCCGAGACTTTCTTAAGAAGTGTAGAGCACTTTGGACTACAACCACACGAATGCCTCGTCTATGAAGACAGCCCAGTCGGTATAAAAGCAGCACGTGATGGAGGTATACATGCTGTGAATATCCTCACACTTGAGTACTTTACTCCCTGATATAAGAAGAGATGATAGAAGTCAAGACATTCACTTTTAATGCCTTTCAGGAGAATACTTATCTCTTGATAGATGCAACTACTAAAGCCTGCATCATCATCGATCCAGGTAATAGTAATACATCAGAAGATAACACGCTACTATCTTATATCTCAGATCAAGGACTTACACCTGTTCGGCTGATTAACACACACTGTCATATAGATCACATCCTTGGTAATCATCTCGTCGCTGATCGATTTGGTCTTCCCTTAGAAGCTCACGAAGGTGAAGTACCTGTTCTTGGCATGGGAGTCCATGTCTCTAAGACCTACGGCATCCCTTATACACAGTCTCCAGCGATTGCTTCCTACCTCAAAGAAGGAACCTCCTTTACATTTGGAGAGCAAGAGGTGCATCTCCTGTATACACCTGGACACTCGCCTGCCAGCCTCTGTCTATCCATACCATCACAGAAGATCCTTATAGGAGGTGATGTACTCTTTAATGGAAGTATAGGTAGGACTGATCTGCCAGGTGGCAACTTCGATACGCTCATCCATAGTATCAAGACAAAGCTCTGGCCACTAGATGACGACACGATAGTATACTCTGGTCATGGCCCAACAACCACTATCGGTCATGAGAAAGCTACCAACCCTTTTTTACAGGCTTAGTTTTCTTTTTAGAGGACGCTGACCAAGTCTTTTTCGGCAGTTTTGGCTCTTGCTTGGGTCGATCAAATTTCTTCTTAGATGAAGGATCCTCCGGTTTCTTGTAGGGCTTCGCTTTCTTTTTATGGGACCACGTCTCTTTTGTCTGCTTATCTCCCTTATTAGGTGTATGTGCTTTTCCCTTATCCGAAGGCTCCTCTCCCTTAGATGTTGGTGTGGTCCCTGAGAAGTGCTTCAGCATGATGATCTCCTTAGACTTCAGCGGTCGAAACCATCCTCTCGGTAAGTCCTTTTTCGTAAGCCCTCCATAGTACACTCGATCGAGTTTCTCGACTGTATAGCCCAGTGATTCAAATATGCGCCTGACGATCCTGTTCTTACCCATGTGTATCTCGATGCCTACTTCATCATTATCGGATCCTATGATCCAGTCGGCATCATCTACGGTCGCGACACCATCTTCTAAGCGCAGGCCTTTTTTGATAGCCTTCAGATGTTGCTCTGTCACTACCTTGTCTAGGATGACATGGTACCTTTTGACAACACCATGGCTGGGATGAGTAAGTTTCTTTGCGAGGTCTCCGTCATTAGTCAGGAGAAGTAGGCCGGTAGTCATGCGATCGAGTCTACCAACAGGGTAGATTCTTTCTGTGACCTTATGCTGGACGATATCCATCACCGTCCTTCTTGCTTTTTCGTCAGATGTGGTAGTGACTACATTTTTAGGCTTGTTCATCAAGATGTAGATCATCTTTCTGACAGGTCGCACCTCCTTACCCTTGTACTCAACCTTGTCTCCTTTTTGGACTTCATACGCCGGGTTGTCTAAGACCTTGCCGTTGACTTTTACGACACCAGCCTTAACAAGATCACCAGCCTTTCGACGTGAGCAGATACCACTATGCGCTATATACTTATTCAGCCTCATATCACTTACGTAAATGTAACAAGCTTACACTCGTTCCTATGCGGTCCGAGATAATTGCTAGAAAGGACTATCGTCTTCATTCATCTTGGATGGGCGAGTAATCATCGCCATCGGGTCTCTAAAATCACTTCCTGGTTGGCTAAACTGATTAAAGTTACCATCCTCAAATCTCACATACTCTGGCACGAATCGAAGTTCAACAGTATCAAGACTACCATTACGATGCTTGGCGATGATGATCTCCGCTAGATCCTTTGGCTTATCAAAATCATCATCCATCTCATAATATCCCGGACGATAGATGAAAGTTACGATATCAGCATCCTGTTCGATGGCTCCTGACTCCCTGAGATCTGATAGTACGGGTCGCTTACTACCTCCACGTGTTTCTACTGATCTACTAAGCTGCGATAGTGCTATGACTGGTACACTCAGTTCCTTCGCTAAGCCTTTAAGCGCTCGAGATATCGAACTGATCTCTTGTTCTCTGTTTCCTTTCTTTTGATTAGGTGCTGCTGTCATAAGCTGTAAGTAATCGATGACAATCAGACCTATATCATGATTTTGCTTCAGTCGTCGACACTTGGCTCTAAGTTCAAAGATGTTGATGGCAGGAGTATCATCTATGTATATAGGTGTCTCTGCCATATTATCGACAGATTGGTTTAGAGATTGCCACTCCGTCTCTGTCAGTTGACCATTACGCAACTTGTGACTATTGATACTGGCATCCATCGCTATCAGACGCTGGACCAACTGCGTGTTGGCCATCTCAAGTGAGAAGATAGCAACACCCTTGCCTGCTAGTGCAGCGTTACGCGCTAGCGAGAGGGTAAAGGCTGTCTTACCCATACCTGGACGCGCCGCGATGATGATCAAGTCAGAGTTCTGCCAACCTGAAGTAAGCTTATCAAGATCTTTAAATCCTGTAGGCACACCGGTGATAGATCCCTCTTTTTGACTGATGGCCTCTATCTCTCTTCTGGTCTTTATCGCAAGTGCACTCAGCTTTTCATACCCAGTGTTTAGGTTGGTATCTGTGATGTCATACAGATTCTGCTCTGCCTCATCAAGTAACTCAAAGACATCTTTTTGATCAGTATAACTCTCTTTGATCGTCAACGTAGATACTCTTATGAGTTCGCGTTGTATAAACTTCTGGGCTACTATCCTTGCATGATATTCGATGTTAGCAGAAGAAGCAACTTTATTAGTTAGCTCTAAGAGGTAGTTAAGACCTCCGATGTCTTTCAACTTCTTGGCCTTCTTTAGAGTCTCATGTACAGTAAGTAGATCTATCGGTTGCGACTTCTCGAAGAGGTCCAGCATCATACTGTATATCTCTCCGTGGACATCATTGTAAAAACTCTCTGGTCTTAGGATTTCGATGACGGACGGTAATCCATCTCTATCAACTAATATGGCTCCTAATACTGCTTCTTCTAGCTCTAATGCTTGTGGCATCACCCTACCATAGAGTAGCGTGTTGATATCTACGTCTGGAGCCACTTTCTTCATTTTACCGCCCTCCACGGACTGTAATCCCTTTCCCTCTGCCATACTCTTTTTATTCCTACTTGGACAATTATAAACTCACCGATGGATACCGGTTGTGTCTAGTGTAGCGCGAAGCTAATTATTATCGTCGCTAAGCCATGACATATGTAAGTTATGTCAAATATGTGTGCAATACAACCTTGTTGGTTTATTGCTATTTCTGCGTGGAGAAAGTGTGAAAAACGAGTTCAAAATGTGGATAACAAAATTCTGCTTCCGCAACTTGTTGTGTATGAGGTATTTACAAAAGTGAAAATATAAAAATGTCTTGTGCAAAGAAAGTCTGAATAACTAGAGCTTTCTCTCTTTCTCTTTGAGAGCTATCAACTGGTCAGTCCTCCTGATACTCATGATATAATGAAAGAGATGAGCGATGCTCAGCAACAATACTGCGAGCAAGCTTGGAGCTATGACTATAGAAAAAGCCATAGTCATGGATTCTTCTTGACCTCGATGAGACATGAACCAGATAACCGCACTTACTATAGACGACGAGAAGATCAAGATCATCGCTATCAGTTTGATCATCGTAGACTTGAAACTAAAATATGATCGATATGATTTCTCTACCATCTTCCGATACCGCCTGTCTCGTGGGTGCATACCAAGTAGCTGCTTGCCGATATCCAAAGCTTCTTCATATCGAAGAGTTTCGTAGTACGCCTCCGTTTTTATAAACAACAGATGCTCATAAGTCCTCGAGGGGATAAACTCTACATCATTGAGAAAAACATAGACGATAACTTCATCGATCATCGCTAGAAGATCATCATATCTTTCTACAGCGTGAAGAGAATGAATGTATTGGTAGGTGCAGTAATATCGGTCATAGTCGTCGAGCGTCTCTAAGAGATTAGCATGTTCTTCTAGATAGATAAGTCTTTCTTGATGATCATCTTTGTCTATCTGATCAAGTATCTCTTTTATCGGCTCCTGAGTCCACC
>CAYYBR010000076.1:0-17182 GCA_964470035.1 uncultured Saprospiraceae bacterium | reverse complement strand
CTAATCTACTCTTGGTCGAAATAATTAGTATTGTAGCTTTATTTAGATAGTATTTACTTTTTTATATCTTTCTAAGAAGAGAAAACTAATAGTTGAATTTTGGCTAAACAAACTTGTATAGAGTGTGGGACTGCCTTCGTAGGTAGACAGGACAAAAAGTTCTGTGGAGATCAGTGCAGATCTGTTCATAACAACAAGCTGAATAGCGACAGAACTAATATGGTTAGGAATGTCAACAACATCCTACGGAAGAATAATAGGATCTTAAGAAAGCTCAACCCGAAGGGCAAAACAAAGGTGCATAAAGATGACTTGCTGAAGGCTGGATTCAGCTTTACTTACTTCACTAATATCTATACAACCAAAGCAGGAAAAGTATATCACTTTTGTTACGATCAAGGATACCTTCCTCTCGACAAAGATTATTACGCTATCGTCGAAAGAAAGGCATACGTATCATAGTCTGACCAGAGGTCAGTTCACTTTATACAATGATTTCTTTGGAAAGGGAAAGTAAAAATCTAAGCTATAAGCGATCTATTTATTTAGCAGTCTCTGTTGTTTTCACATCAGACATATACTGTCTAAAGAAATAAAGAACGGTTATTGCCCCTACGACTGCCACAACAGTTTCTGTTATGTAGTTTTGCCCTGCACCGCTGATTTCACCAGCAAATCCGCCTGTGAAAGCTCCAACGATAGCAATTAAGGAAGCAAAGATCCAATTACTTTTGTCTAAGGATGGAATAACGCGTTTGGCTAAAATGCCAACTACTATTCCAACTGCAAGCCATAAAAGTAGAGTCATGATTATAGTATTTGATGATGAATTTACAACATGAAGGGTAAAAAAACAAGTTGTGAACAATAAGAATACCAAAATGACGTCTAGGTGCGCCTAAAAGCCCACAAGGATATCACCCTCGTATGTAACTTCCACTTATATAATATATTATATATGTAAAATACCTTTAATGTGTATAGTGGCCCTCGCTTCTAACTCTGTCTTATATATGTCTGCTCGATGATAAGGAGCAAAAAAGCTTATCAGCGCTATAGGCCATAAAGATGGAAGTTAGCCTTCGAGAGATAAAATTTATTACCCTATTATTTGATACAAAGAAGGCCGTCACTTTATGTGATAGGCCTTTTTTGATTTTATACTGCTCAATAAGTAAGAATATAAATAATCAAAGTAAGACCATAAGTAATCAGCTCTCTAAATAAGAAGTCTGACTGAGAAGATACGTCGTTATACCTTCAGAGGTTATCTTCATCCTATGAAATGTGGGATCATTTGCGGAAGCGCTATCATAACTCTGCTTTTTTTGGCATGTTCACCAGAGGTAGAGGTTCACGACCTATATAGACCTATCATCCTTGACTTTGAAGGCCCAGAACTAAGTGAAGAAGACGACCAAAACCCATTTACAACCTATAGATTGGACGCTATTTTCACAGATGAAACTGGTGTAGAATATAAAGTGCCAGGCTTCTTTGCAGCAGATGGTCAAGCTGGAGAGACAAGTGCTACATCTGGCAGGACATGGAGAGTAAAGTGGTCTCCTCCGACAGAAGGGACATGGCAGTACAAAGTATCCCTCTTCAAAGGAGTAGATGCCTATCTTAAGGAGGATGCAAACCTTGAACTCATCGATTTGAGTGGCAGTTCTGGGTCTTTTGAAGTGATATATCGAGAGTCGACCCTAAAAACAGATATTTCTAACCGCGGCAGATTGGTTTATGATGGCACCCACTACTTGAAGTGGTCTCATACTAATAAGCCTTATATAAAAGGAGGGGCCAATAGTCCTGAAAACTTTCTCGCCTATAAAGATTTTGACGGCACTTATAGTGCAGACACATCCCTTCAGTTTTTGAAGTCCTGGCAACCTCATGTCCGAGATTGGCGACCAGGTGATCCGACATGGCAAGGTGGAAAAGGCAAGGGCATCATAGGTGCACTCAATTATCTATCTTCAAAAGACATGAACTCTCTATACATGCTCACCATGAACATAGAAGGTGATGGCAGAGATGTCTGGCCCTATATTTCGCACGAAGATTTTTCGAGATTTGATGTCAGTAAATTAGCTCAGTGGGATATCGTCTTCTCGCATGCTCAGGAGATCGGTATAGCTCTGCAGTTGGTATTGCAAGAAACCGAGAATGAAACCCTACTCGATGGAGGAGATACGGGACCGATGCGACAGCTCTACTATCGCGAGCTTTTAGCTCGATTTGGATATCTGAATGCACTAACCTGGAATCTAGGTGAAGAAAATGGCCCAGCAGATTTTTCACCTAAAGGACAAAATGATCAGCAAAGAAATGACATGTGTAACTGGTTCAAGCAGCATGATTCTTATGATCATCCTGTAGTTCTACACACACATTCTTGGCCAGAGGCCAGAAACCCTATACTAGATCCGTTATTTGGATATTCTCTACTTGATGGTCTGTCTATGCAGATAGATGACCCTATGAGTGTTCATGATGTTATGCTAGACTATCGTAACAAATCTGCAAGCGCTGATCATCCATGGGTGCTTCACATGGATGAGATCGGAAAATACTGGAAGGGAGCAGTACCTGATAAGGATTCGCCAAACCATGATACGATGCGTATACATACCCTATGGGGTAGTCTCATGGCTGGTGGGGCAGGAGTAGAGTGGTACTTTGGTTATAAGTATGAGGAAGCCGATCTAACTTGTGAAGATTGGCGGAGTAGAGATGGTCTTTGGGAGCAGACTAGAGAAGCCTTGGAAGTCTTTAATTATATGCAAGTTGACAAGATGGCACCAAAAGACGAACTCATAGATGGTGATGCTTGGTGCCTAGGAGCTAAGGGCATAGGATATATCATGTATGCTCCGTATGGCGAAGCTTTCGAGTTAGACTTGACAGGTGACGATAAATCTTATCTTTTAAACTATCGTGATGGAGCCACAGGTACTGGTCTACCAAGTCCTGGTATAGATCGCGTCTGGGGTGATCAAAAGGTCGAAATCCTGATGCCGCGATATACAGATCTATCAGATGTGATTATCACACTGACTTACCCTCAGTAGCACATCGTGTCATACCTCGACGATAGGCTTGTCTTTATTTACTTCTAAGATCTCCCACGTGTGATCGTGAAGTAGTCTTGCTGTCGCCAGAAAGAAATAAGGCGGATTAGCTCCCCATTCTGCAGGTGTTACCATTGATAGAATCCAAGAGCCATCACTTTTTTCATAGAGCTGGTAGATCTGCCCCATCACTGGTTTGAAGCTACAATCTGCCAGATAGACTTTTTCAGATACATCTATGCGATCGTGGATGTCTTGGGCTTGCGCCATCAGTTTTTCGACTTGGTCTTTGATCTGATGGAGTTGATTAGCTGTTTGTTCATACATGGCTGTCATGGCCACCCCCTTAGTCCTTCCTTTGTCTATCGGGCGTATGATAGCACCAGCAAGAGTATGGGCATAAGGAAGCAGATGTGGATCCTTAGCGATCTTGTCTTCATCTATAGGATTGATCTCTCTTTTCGACATACTACTTTTTATACAGACGTAATTGTAACGCCTCAGCCTCAAAAAGGATTTCTATGAGCTCACTTTCGTAAATATCTCTCTCATCATGGATATGATATTTGGCCACAAGCTTAGTGTTCTTCATATCCAATACGGCTCTTTTCGTCAAGTGCTTTCCTTGCGTAAAACCGATGTATAAATGGTCCTTATAGTAGCTGATATAGCAGATGTACTTGATTAAATCATAGACAGGGAGACTCCACTTAAGGGACAAAGTACACTGTGGAAGGGTTGATTCTATCAATTCATGTACTTGGTAAAGGAGTGCGGCTTGCCTTTTGTTTTTAGCTTTTTCACCATACCAATCTATAGCAAATGTGTTCATGATTTAACTAAAAGCCTTTATATCAGATAATAACAGATTACGAATATTCGTAATATAAAAGAATTTCTAGTAATTTCGCGACTTAGAGCACTAAGTGCTTTAGACTATATCGTTAAAGACTAAACTTACTCTAGATATGAATTCTATAGGATTAATATTATGGCAGGCTGCTGTTGAAGATGAAGACGGCGCTGTAAAAGAGGGCTTGCTTGAGTTGATCTTGAAAGGGGGGCCTCTTTCACTGGTTATCGTAGGTATCCTGCTCGTACTGTCAGTGATAGCTGTTGCCATCTTTTTTGAGCGTTGGCGTACTATCAAAAAAGCGGGTAAGATTGATCAGGCCTTTGTAGATAACATTAGAGCCTCCGTTGCTGCTGGAAACATCCAAGGTGCTAAGGCGCTTTGTGCCACAAAAAATACTCCTGTAGCACGTATGATAGAAAAAGGACTCTTGCGCATAGGTAAGCCTCTAAAAGACATAGATGCCGCTATAGAGAATGTAGGAAACCTCGAAGTCTTCAAGCTCGAAAAAAATCTTTCGACTCTTGCAAGTATCGCAGGTGCAGCGCCGATGATTGGGTTCTTCGGTACAGTGACAGGTATGATCCTCGCTTTTCGTACCATGGCTACTGAGCAAAACGTAACTCCAGATGTACTTGCGGGTGGTATATACCAAGCACTTCTAACAACAGCTTTTGGGCTTTTTGTGGGGATCTTTGCTTTCGTAGCATACAATCTCCTTGTGGCTAACGTAGAGAAAGTCATCTTCAACATGGAGCGGACAAGTCTTGAATTCATGGATCTTCTTCAAGAACCAGCATAAGTAGTACACTTAGATGTCTGTAAAAAAGAGAAATAAGGTAAGTGCAGAGTTTAGCATGTCGTCACTGACTGACATCATTTTTTTGCTATTGATCTTTTTTATGCTCACTTCATCGATGATCCAGATCAACATAGAACTTCCAGAGTCGAGCTCGAAGACTATCGCGCCTACTGACTACTCTGTGATGATGACAAAAGATGGTGTGATCAAGTTCAACGGCAAGCCAGCTAAAATGAGAGACATCAGAGGACTCATCCAAAAGGCTAATGCTAATGCAGATAATAAAGAATACTCAACCGTTGCTATCATATCGGAAGTCGGAGTGCCTTGGAAGAGTGTTAATGACGTCATGGAGATCGCTAGTAGCCTCAAGATGAGAGCGATCATCGCAACTCAAGAACCACGATAGATGGGATTGAAAAAGAAGAATAAAGCATCTGCACAGTTTAGCATGTCTTCATTGACTGACATCATTTTTCTGTTATTGATCTTTTTTATGCTCACCTCTTCTCTCGTGGTGCCCAATGCTTTAAATCTAAAGCTTCCGGGAAAAAGGAAGTCGAGTACTGAGTTGAAAGCTCCACCTACTAATGTCTCTATCAGTCGAGATGGAACATACTGGATAAAAGGTCAGAAGGTTTCTATCACTCGTATCGAGAAGGCTGTGAAAGCTTTAGGAGCAGTGGGTAGGCCAGTTAGCATGACGATTACTCCCGACCCTAGAGTTCCAAACGAATATGTCGTAGCAGTCATGGATATGGCGCATCGATATCGTGTCGAGGCTATACTAGCTAATCCAGGCTAGTACCGATTCTTAAAATTTTATGTTTTGTTGATCTTTAAGCCTACATCTAAAAAGATGTAACCAAAGTCTCGTCTCTTATCAGAAGAGATCTTTTTCATGTTTTAGACTAAGCCTTCCGGCAGATCCATATAGATCTTTCTTTCTTTTTGATCTATCGAAGTGATTAACTGCTCATGTAGGGGTATGAGCACTTCTGTTCCATCTTGTTTATGTAGTATCGCCATCTCTTGCTGTGGATATTCATCTATCCGTGAGATGGGCCCAAGATCACCGAGCACTTTATCAATTATGTGCATGCCTATTAAATCTGACTTTTCTTCTGCCTCGGTTAAGTTTCCTTTTGCATGGATGATGTCTCTTTCAAGCAAGAAGAGTTTCTTCTGACTATATCGCACAAGATTCTCGGAACTATCGATAGTTGCAAGCTTGATGATTAGATCCTTTTTGTCATTGATTTCTTCTATGGCGAAGGGCACCTTATATCCATCTATCTCAAGAAAGACGAACTTCTGCTCTACAAAGTCTTCTAGCCAGATATCATCTACATAGACGCGAGCATGTCCTCTATATCCGTGACTCTTACGTATGTGACCTATCTCAACAAAAGGAAGATCATCAAGTATCTCCATCACGTGAAGATAGTTCTTACATGCTTACTCAAATAGTGTGAACTCTCCTTGGAAGACATCTGTTCTGCTTGGATCAAAGTCGTCAGAATAGTTGACCGTGATCGAGTATACGTATACACCTGGATTTGCAGATCTACCATTGAGTAGTCCGTCCCAACCAGCAGTGATATCATTAGTCGTATACACACGATTACCCCAGCGATTAAAAATGCTCATCTCAAATGAATTGATGACAGCACCTTCTGAAGGGGTAGTATAGAAACTGTTATTAGCTTCATTGATAGCGGATGGAGTAAAAGAATTAGGACGATATAAGGAGAATCGCTGACAAACTCTAAAGCTCACTGTTACATCATCGGTCGATTCGCATCCAAATGAATTAATAACAGACGCTCCTATCAATCCCTCTTGTGTTACGTCTATGGTGTTAGAAGTCTCACCTGTAGTCCAAAGTATATCTACGTCAGTAAGATCTATAGATAGTGTACCTCCAACCTGATCACATATAGAAAAGTCCTCACCTAGATCAAACACCGGAGCTTCCGAGACCGATATAGTGACTGCATCTTCATCAGTACATCCGTTATCTTCTACCATAACTGTAAATGTCCCGGCCTCTCCCACGACGATCGACTCGCCAGTATCACCTGTAGACCATATGGTGGTTAAAGAAGGATCTCCTGTCGTAAGCGTAAGCTCATCACCTTGACAGATAGTAGTGTCTTGGCCAAGATTTACTTCAGGTGCCTGGATAACATCGACGAGTGTCTCACTACTATCAGTACATCCTTTTATGTCAACTACAACACTGTATGTGTCTGCTATACTTACATCTATGGTCGGTGTGGTTTCTCCCGTGCTCCATAGATAAGTCACTCCTTGAGTGGTGGCATCAAGAGTAAGCGTACTATCACTACAGATCGTCGCTTCAGGATCAAGATTAACTACTGGAAGGGCTTGTACATCGACAAAGGTCGTATCAGACCAAACGCACGTACCATCGGCATTATCTAGCATTACGTCCAACCACAACTGCCCTTGATTCACAGATCTCACTGTGAGTCTCTCATTACCATCTGCATTGGACCATCTGAATATAGCTCCTGCAGGACTGCTACCATTTACGAAAGTGGGACCGATCTCTCTATCAGCTCCGTCACAAAGTCCGGTACTATCTGGAAGCTCGAAAAAAGGAGTTTCATGTACGACAAATGAAAGAGTATCTATGCGAGAACAATCGTCTGTATTTGTTTGGGTCAATATGTAATCTCCATTCGCTGAGGCAACAATGTCACCGAGAGGATCACCACTAAATACATCACCTGGCGGTCGCTGTAAGTTGGTACCAATCCCCATACTTATAAGATCATTACCATTGTATAAGAACAAGTTATCTCCGTCACATATGCTGGCATCACGAGGAAGAACTTGATCAGGGAGAGCATTAAAGATGACATCAGTTGAGGCAGTATTCTGACATCTACCATCATCAGCCATAACTGAGAATGTATTAGTAGTAGTGACTGTGATCGTATCTGTTGTTTCTGTTGTACTCCAGATGTATGATACATTAGCTGTACCTGGGGTGCCTAACCTAATTTCGTCCCCATCACAGGCCTCTACATCCGCTGGAAGTTCTAGCTCAGGGATCGACTGTATACTGAGGTTGATCGTGTCTCTTGTAACACAGACACCTTGATTAACAAGTAATTCGTAGGAGTCTGGGTCTGACAATTCTACATTTACATCAGTGCTCACTTCTGTACCATCTAGTGTACTCCATACCACATCTGAAAAAGTAAAGAAAGGATAGGAGAGTGTCATACCCTCACAGATGATTGTATCAACTTGACCTGCCGTCTGGTGTAGATCAAAGACAGCGGGATCATCAAAAGCAACTAGGATAGAATCTCTCACAGAACAATTACCTGAAGTCGCGATGACGCGATAGTCTCCATCTGTTATTACATTGAAGATTGGTCCTGCATTGGCGGGTGACCAATCATATACTACAGACGACCCTGATAGGGTTGCATCCAAGACCAGTGTTTCTCCTCGGCATATCGTAGTATCTGCTGGCCCAATGCTAAAGGCTCCTAAGTCCAGTACATCAAGTACGATGGCAGTATCGACACTACATGCACCTCTATCTGCAGTTAGCATATATGTGTCAGCTGTACTGACTGTGATACTTGGTGTCTGATCTCCGGTACTCCAGAGATAGTCGACATCGGCTTCTGACACTGTCGTAAATGTTATGTCTTCACCTATACAGATAGTTGTGTCTCGAGAGTTGAGATCAAATACTGGCGCTATCTGGATATTTACACCTATGGTATCCCTTGAAGGACATATGCCATCAAGAGCCTCTATTATAAAGGCTGATCGACCGGTAACGATCGGTACATTGAGCGTATCATCAGATGTGATTATGGTAGATGTAATCGAATCTATCCACACATGAGGAAGTGTAAGGCCTGATGGTCTTGTGATCTGTAGTGTTTCATTTTCGCATATGGTTATATCAGACCCTAGAGGGATTGGTGTAACAGGGGTTATGGTGACTTCTCTTCCAGCTGTTTCCTGACACGCTCCTCTAAATACCTCTACGGAATACGTCATTGAGTTGCGCACATCTATGTTGATACTTTCGGTAGTAGCACCTGTACTCCAGAGTAAACTATCAAAGCCAGGGACTACAGACAGTTCTGCAGCCACACCCTCACAGACTGTTGTATCTCCTACATTAGTCAGTACTTGCTGTATGACAGCATCGAAGGTGACGATGACACTATCGCTATCAGTACATGCGGCTTCTGTAACCTCGATAAAGTATATATCATCAGGTGGTCTGTTATTAGCAGTAGCCGTGATAGTAGGAGAACTCGTTCCATCGCTCCACACAAAACTTGCGTTGGTAAAATTAGGAGCTGTAAAAGTCTGCATCTCACCTTCACAAAGTCGTATCGTATCTTCCATCGGAAAGACCTGATCAAATGGTTCTAGCTCGATCCTTCTGATCACTACAGTATCTCGTTCGATGCATCCGCCTCTGTCTACCTCGACTGTGTATTCGTCTGTTTGATCTACCAAGATGGTCTGGGTAGTTTCTCCTGTAGACCAAAGGAAGGAAGCTGTGGGATCTGAAAATCCAGGATCAAGTAAAAACTGAGAACCTTGACAAACCGAGGAGTCAGGGATCGGCATTAAAGAAAACGCTTGAGAAAAAGCCACATCTACAGTATCACGTAATTCGCAACCACTCGGAGTGGTGGCTATAGCTATGACTTCAGTAGCACTCGGATCTATCTGATAGGCTAGATCTGTACTTGCATCACTACGATTTAGCTGCCACCGTATCGACACTATCTCAGCCGCTGTAAATGGCTCAAGGACGATGATAGAATCACTACATGCAGCAATATCATCTCCAAGGTATTGTCTTGCCATCCTATTTTCATCGTCTGTTGGAAAGACCCAACCATCTGTGTCCCCGCTGCCTTCGCTAAATTCACCTGCAAAAAAAGAAGGCCCTCCCGTAGCCTGTACATCAGTGATATTCAAACCACTTAATACCAGCTCCGTAGACGGATCAAGTGTGATCGCCTCCACTAAGCCCGAACCACCGGATACTATGTTTACTGCAAAGCATAGGTCTCCTCGTGCTTCAAAATAATTTACTACGACAATGCTTACATTTTCACCTAACTCATAGGTATGATCAGGTGTTAAAACGAGACTATCTATCTCATAGGTTTCACCCATGATCAATCCATCGTTATTAATCTGGAGCAAACTTATATTATGACCTGCAGTACTATTCAAAGTCGTAGATCCTGCACTACTCATACTGATCACTGATCCGATAGCAGCGTCTTCTCCTATCGATATGCCAGTATTATCTGCTGTAAGAATCCAAAGGGTATTATCCGCATTGATGGACTCTATATCTCCTATAGTTATGGGGAAGGTCAAACCATCAAAGCTGCCGACGGCAGTAAGGGTAGATCCAGCCAGCTCAAGGCTCACGTCTGGAGTGGTGATTATGATAGTGCTTGCCTCCACGTCGTGACCTAGGGTGTTGAACTCGCCATCGCCACCGATCAGGAGAGAACCATTGATCACTAAAGCAGTATCTAATCTCACTCGGGATCCATCTTCACCGTCTATGACTACATTATTAAGGATGTTGGGGCTCACGCTTACAGTGAGATTATCTGTATTACTGCTCATGCCAGGCGTCTCAGAACTTACCAGAAAAGTGGTATCCACGTTCCACTGAAGGTCATCAGCTTCTATGGTTATGCCGGCAGGTTCAGACCCTTGTCCTACACTTTCGTCCGCTATGATTGTTAGAGAAGGTAAGCGTAACTCACCGTTGAAGTTATCCGTTGTAAAAGTGAAAGAATTCAGGAATATGGGTAGAGCACTTGTCACTACGTCTCCACCAACTCCATCAGGAAAAGATCCATTATTGAAAAAGACGTTATCAACGGATTTAGGTACACATTCTCCTCCAGGTCCTCCTTCTGTTCTAGACCAATTGTTAGGATCATTCCAATCTCCACCTTCACCAACCCAATGTAGGTTTCTGGAGTTACCAGTAAAGGTGATGTTAGTGCTATTATTGCCTCCATTGAATCCACCAAATACTGAAATAGTCCGATTCGTGGGCCGCCCATCTATACCTCTTAAAAAGATCGGTGCATTGATATCCGGAGGTGAACTAACCACATCGATAATCGCTCGAGTGCTATTATTGAACTGTGAAACTATTCTGGCATCTCCATCACAACTAGGTCCGTTGGTAGCTATGTCGAGTACGAATTGAGTACTTCCATTTTCAAGTTCTAAAGTGTGCTGATTAGAAACAGTTAAAAGCTGGGTAGAGTGATCGCCAGTGATCAAGCCATCTTCCCCAAATCTTAGGTTCGTGAAGACCGGTGGGATATTTCCTTGTGAGTTGACAGTTGAGAGTCTAGCTCCTGACCCATTAAAGTTTAGATCTTCAAATGTATATGACAGATCTCCACTCAGAGTAACACAAGGATTGGGACCTGTTAAGTTGATTTCACTGCCTACGGCATTGAAATTCAGATTGTCATTAGCTGCAAAAAATTTGGCTGTGTCTGGAGGGGTGCCTAATAGGTCGATAGTGGAATTGCTTATGTCCAGACCGACTTGATTCGAGTTATTAGGAATCCTGATGGATGTAGCTTGTACAGCATTACCATTAGCGTCTAAATCTCCATTAATGATATATATATTTCCATCTACTGTGATCTGGTTTTCTAGTGTCCATTCTCCACCAGTCGAGTTACTTTGAAAAAATATGTCGTTCAAGAAACTATGCTGCTCCATATCTATCTGTCTTCCTCCCATGTCATCACGAAAGACAATAGGTGACTGAACATCCCATGTCATATCTGGACTCAACCATATTGATCCATCGATATTGAGAGTATCAGTTGACTGAACCTGAAATAAAGGCATATTACTGACATCTCGAAAGTCCATATCTAAGCAATTAAGAATTGAAGATGCGGTAACTACTTCTCCAGGTACGGCGAAAGAGAACTGATCAAATACAACATTCGTGCTACTGTTGGGTAGCCCAAATCCTCCAAATCCACCGGAACTCGACGACCAATTGCCGACGTCATTCCAATCCCCAGATCCGCCAATCCAGAATATAGTTTGTTGAGCATGGGAACCCAGTGGTAAAAGAATGAGGATGGTTAATAGTGTAGTATAGATATGCCTGTGGTGCATATACGGTGTATTTAGCTTAATTAAAACTACTCTCAGCGGTCGAAATTGTGCGAAAGTCCAAGGGTATTGGATCGCTTTGGAAGGTTAGGTGACTTTTTGCCATTTAAACAGCATACTCACCTCACAATAAGCGCACTAATATATTAAATAAAATCGTAATATGAAGTATGTCTGAAGCTATATACTTCTGGTGATTCTTCCACCTCCGATGACGTCATCACCATCATACCATACCGCAGATTGGCCAGGAGCTATGCCACGTACGTTCGCCATGAATTCGGTTCTTATTTCTTGCCCTTCCGGAAATATTTGCGCAAGCGTACCTGCACTATTATATCGCACCATCGTGGTCGCCTCCATACCGGGTGTAATCTCTGTATACTTCTGTAGATTGATATCTCCTACATACATACCATTTCTCATGAGATCTTCGACTTCTCCTAGCACGACTACATTGTCAGCAGGTCGGATATCAGTGACGTATTTTGGGGTTAAGAAGCCGCCACCGAGGCCTTTCCTCTGACCGATTGTGTAAAAGGGATATCCATCGTGATGCCCCAACAGATTGCCGTCTTTATCAATAAAGGTTCCTCCTGCTACCTCTTCTTGCAGCCCTGGTACACGTCGCTTCAAAAAGCTTCTATAGTCATTGTCTGGGACAAAGCAGATCTCATAGCTTTCTGGTTTTTTGGAGAGAGCCTCGTATCCTCTATCTGCGGCCATCTGCCGGATTTCATCTTTTGTAAAGTCTGCAAGAGGGAATCTCGTTCTTGCCATGCAATCTTGATCTAGCCCCCAGAGTACATATGACTGGTCTTTTCGTGGATCTACAGCTTTAGATATAAAGTAGCGATTATCCTCATGCTTGATCCTAGCATAGTGTCCAGTTGCAATAAATTCGCAATCTAAAGCATCTGCCCTCTTTAAAAGGGCCGACCACTTGATGTGCGTGTTACAAAGTATACACGGATTAGGTGTACGTCCAGCGATATACTCCTCGACAAAATCATCGATCACATAATCACCAAACTCTTCTCTGATATCTATGATAAAGTGATGAAAACCCATATCGACACTCACTTCTCGAGCGTCATTGATACTATCAAGACTACAGCAGCCTGTTTCTTTTTTTGAGCCTCCAGAACCAGCATAATCCCATGTTTTCATGGTGATGCCGACAACCTCATAGCCCTTTTCGTGCATGAGCATAGCCGTCACGGTACTATCTATACCGCCACTCATCGCTACTAATACCTTACCGTGCTTACTCATAGGCTCTATAATATTTACTTGCACAAGGGCTTAGAAAGTACAAATCAAGAATTTTTGTATTTGTTAACTTACCTTGCATATGGTCCTGCGTCTTAAAAACACAAAGTAAATACTATGTCACGTATAAAGTCAAACCTGCTGGCTACACTCTGTCTTATAATCGTAGGTCTCCTGTATCAGGCGTGTGCTGTAAATCCAGTTACTGGCAAGAGAGAAATCATGCTTGTGTCAGAAGCACAAGAGCTGGCTATGGGCCAAGAAGCTGACCCTGGTATAATTGCGAATTTTGGTTTGTACGAAGATGACCAGATGCAGAATTTTATCAATGAGAAGGGAAAGCAGATGGGGGCTATCTCACATCTCCCTAATCTCGACTATAAGTTTAGAATCCTTGATAGTCCCGTGGTAAATGCCTTCGCCGTTCCAGGTGGGTATGTATATTTCACAAGGGGTATCATGGCCCACTTCAACAATGAAGCTGAGTTCGCAGGTGTCTTAGGCCACGAGATAGGACATATCACAGCTCGCCACTCTGCAGCTCAATTGAGTAAGCAGCAGCTATATGGGGGACTTTTTGTTGCTGGACTGATAGTGTCAGAAGATTTTAGACAGTTTGGAGATCTAGGCCAACAAGCACTTGGGTCTTTATTCTTAAAGTTTGGCCGTGATGATGAAAGTCAGTCTGATGAATTAGGCGTCGACTACAGTACCCAGATAGGATATGACTCTCATGAGATGGCTAATTTCTTTGGAGTACTTCATCGTATACAACAAAGGGCTGGAGTGAATATTCCAGAATTTCAAAGCACACATCCTGATCCTGTCAATCGATTTAATCGAGTGCATGAGATGAGTGATCAGTACCAGCAGGAGCTAGGAGCGACTAATCTGAAGATTGGCCGAGAAAGCTATCTCCGTATGATCGACGGTATGGTATATGGAGAAGATCCAAAAGGTGGATATGTACGATACAATACTTTTTTCCACCCCGAGCTAAAATTCCATTTTCCCGTGCCACCTCAATGGCAAATAGTCAACACGCCACAGATGATTCAGATGGCTGATCCAGAAGGAAAGGCTTTGATGATCATGACACTTTCTCAAGCACAAACTCTACAAGCTGCTTCGCAAGAGACTGTAGAACAAGATGGTCTTCAAGTTATCGAATCTCGTCAGATCACTGTTAATGGGTTGCCAGCCTATGCGCTCATCTCTAAACCAAAGCAGACGCAAGAGCAGGCTCAACAGACTACAGAGGCTCAAGACTTAACAATACTTACATACCTTATCCAGTATAATGGACTGATCTATAAGTTTCATGGCTTATCACATACTACGGATTTTAATAACTATATCCGAACCTTTACTAATACGATGGGCAACTTCGATCAACTCACGGATCCTTCTCGTATAAATGTAACTCCAGATGTAATTCAGATCGCTCAAGTATCTAGATCAGAGGCACTTGGAAGTGCGCTACAGCGCCTTAGGCTATCTTCAGAAGACATGGAAGAGATAGCTATACTTAACAATATGGAACTAACAGATGTCCTCGAGCCAGGTATGCTGATCAAAACCATCAAGAGGGGTATCAAGTAGAACAAACTCAGTAGAATTTATAAAAAGAGGTCAGCATTGTTGACCTCTTTTTTTAGTTGATACATTATAATATTGATTTATCTGTGTTATCGATATACTATAATTACCATGCTGATTTTGTACTAAAGTGATAAGTCCAACCTATTTTTGATCTGTATCTGATATAGATATATCTCTTTCCCCCTCTTTTCAATCCCTATTAGTTTTTAAAAGTTAGAGTGGTTGACCTGCCAGCAGGTCAGCTATTACGAACAAGTAAGATGATGAGTCTTACGAAGAAGATATAATGTCCTTCCCCTGTTATGGACATATTCATTTGATCCCATGGAGTTTTACTCCTAAGTGAAATCAAAAGGTGAGTTGCGAAGGCAACTCTAGGTTAAAGAACACTCATTTAATAACCTAAACTTTTTGTCATGCCTATGGGTAAGATTTACTTTTTGATTAGGTATTGTTTTGTTCTTCTTGCTTTACTGATCACTTCTCAGTCTTATAGTCAGTCACTTTCATGTAACAATGGAGTGAATATCTCAATGGACCAGAATTGTGAAGTTACACTGAGTGCTTCGTTCATCCTTCAAGGAATCGACGCACAAGAAGATCCTACTAATTTCCTTCTAAGTGTTAGAACACTAGATGGAGCAATACCCACAGATGTATTAGTCTATGATGCATCTTCTAATTCATTTTCAGATACAATAGGACCTCAAGGTGAGTTTCTTCTATTTTCAGCTCCTGGCGAATTTATCGTCAATGTAACTCGGAAATCAGATGGATTATCATGTTGGGGTGATTTGAGGGTAGAAGATAAGCTTTTACCATTTGCTGTTGATTGTCCATGTGCAGAAGGGATTCCACCTTCACCGGAGTGTTTCTTAAGCTGCGCGACTATACCGGATTTTCGAGATTCGGATATTCTCTCAGGCGCTGCGGGACTCAATCCTGTTTTCATGGATAACTGTGAAGTAACTGTTGATGTAAGCTTTAGAGATGAGCTTACTCAAGATACAGGTTGTGGTAATTACATCATCACAAGAACTTGGACTTCATTAGGACCTGATCCAGATGGTACTTTGGTACCTCGAGATCTCAGATGTGTTCAGAGATTTTTCTTTGAATCAACGATGGTTGATACCATAATTCCCCCAAGTGAAAAAGTTGAAGTCACTTGTGGTATCGCTACAGATCCTATGTCGCTCCGTGAATATTTCTCCGATACAACAATCTTTTCTAATCCCAACCTTGACACAGCTATTGTAAGAGCTTATCCAACAATAGCAGCAACAGTACCAGGTTTTGGAACTTCTCTAAGTATTATAGGGGAGGGCCGAAGTGGTAGTTCTACTGATAACTTTTGCCAGTATTCCGCAGGATATACAGACTCACCTCCCATTCCCGTATGTGGAGGTATAGGGTTCAAATTTGTAAGATTCTGGCACATCATAGATTGGTGTTCTAATGAAACCCTTCCTAATGTTACACAGATCATCAAAGTCAGTGATAATAAGGGACCAGGTTTCATGATACCTGATACCATAGCTAATGTGAGTACTAGATCGGATGCTTGTACTTCTGATATTATAGTACCTGCTCCAGATACTTTGTACGATAATTGTACTTCTGTAGCAGATCTGATCTGGGTAGCTTTTATAGACCTAGATGGTGAAAGATTAGAAGCAAACTCCTCTAATGGCAATCTGCTTAGAGATGTACCTGTGGGTACCCATACAGTTACTTATGAAGTGACTGATCTATGTGATAATGTCTCTGAACAAACGAGTATACTCATTGTAAAGGATCTTATTCGTCCTGTTGCGATAGCTAAAAGAAGTATCAAAATTACATTTGCATCTTTTGGTGGTGATTGTACAGCGAAGGTTTTCACTGAAAGCATAGATGCTGGTAGCTTCGATGCTTGTGATAATGATCTCGACATTGGTATCAGAAGATTTGAATCTGACGATCCGTTTGGAGATTCTGTAAAATTTGATGGAGATGACCTAACTGGAGTTTCAGATGCTGGAAACCCTATCGGTGAGGTGATCATAGAATTAGAAGTAAGAGATGATTGTGATAATGTCAATCTTGCTTGGACTACAGTTAAATTAGAAGATCTCAGATCTGAGATCAGTATAAATTGTGGTGATCTAGATATTGATCTGCTTTGCACAGATACCTTGGATGTAGAAATTGTAAATAATCAACCATCTGTAATTTTAAGTGGTTGTACGGAAAGTCCTCTAGATGTAGTCAGTCAGATCAGATCATCTACGATCAACCCAACATGTAACACGGGTGTAGCTACTGTAGATTATTTCATATCGGGTTCTAATGATGTAATTTGTACCAAGACTTTCCAATTAGCCGATCCTGATA
>CAYYBR010000075.1:0-17258 GCA_964470035.1 uncultured Saprospiraceae bacterium | reverse complement strand
CTATTAATCCCATTATGTTGAAAGCTTTGATGGATGCCCTTTCGGAAATACGTGCCGACTCAAGCATCCGTATAGTCATCTTGTCAGGTGAGGGGCGCGCCTTTTCAGCAGGAGTAGATCTCAAAACAACACAACCCTCGGACTTCCAAAGAGGCGCACAGTTCATGGAGATGGGCAAGGAACTACCCAGACTCATAGCCGCTATGCCACAAGTCCTGATCGCCAGAGTTCATGGTTTTTGTTTTACCGGAGCACTGGAGTTTATGTTATGTTTTGATCTGATGTTTTGCGATGATGAAACACAGTTTGGGGATACGCACACCAAGTGGGCCATCATACCACAATGGGGTATGACACAGCGACTAGCACGCCAAGTAGGTCTAGTAAAAGCAAAGGAGCTCACCTTTAGAGCCATGCGCGTAAGAGGACCCGAAGCAGAAAGAATCGGATTAGTCAATCGATCATTCCCCAAAGGGCAACTCATAGAAGAAGTAGACAAGATAGCTGAAGAAATCTGTGCTAATAGCGCAGAAGCCATAGCCAGAATAAAATCTCTTTATGACCAAGGATATGCTACGACGCTAGAGACAGGCCTTGAGATCGAGAGTAATGCCGATACTGATATGGCAGATACCTCTTCTGAGCTTGCGCAGTTTTCGGAGAAAAAATTTAGTAGCTAGATGCAACTGAAGATTAGAGCAGTTCGGTATTGGAAAGAGGACATGGATCTTACTAGACCTTATGCAGTTACGTATGTGATGCATGATAGTATCCAGAATATCTTTATCAAGATCGAAGCGGATGAAGGCATGTACGGACTTGGAGCTGGAAGCCCATCTAAGCATGTAACGGGAGAGGTCATAGATGATAATTGTGAGGATAGAATCCCTGAGTTAGAGGAGCTCCTAGTCGGCCAGGACATCAGGCAGATCAGGTCTATTATCGATGCTTGCACTTTGAAGTTTGGTGATCAACCCGCCTTATTAGCAGCCTTAGATATGGCTCTTCATGATCTGTGGTGTAAGCATCTTGGTATCTCGATGGGGAAGTACTTAGGAGTAGTGCAGAGGCCGCTGCCCACATCTATCACGATAGGAATCAAGTCTTTAGAAGAGACTGTGGAAGAAGGCATCGAATACCGCGATCGTGACTTTCAGATTATCAAATTGAAGATAGGTCAGTCCATAGAAGAAGATATCGAAAGGACTGTCAGATTGAGAGAAGCGATAGGCGAGGATATGCTCATCAGAGTTGACGCTAACCAGGGATATACGGTAGAGACATTTACTAGATACCTCAAAGCTACGGCATCAGCAAAAGTTGAGTTTTATGAGCAGCCCATGAAACCTAGCTTGGTGGATGATATGCTGAAGTTAGACCATGAGACCAAGGAGCTTTGTGCTGCCGATGAAGATCTACATAAGCATAGTGATGCGATAAGACTTCTAAACATAGGGAGAGCCTTTGGCATCTACAATATCAAGCTTATGAAATGTGGAGGAATATCTGAAGCTCTGCGGATTGCTGATGTGGCAAAGACTGCGGCCATACCGCTGATGTGGGGGTGCATGGACGAAAGCGTGATAAGTATCTCTGCCTCCCTTAATGCGGCACTGGCCTGTCCTGCTACCAAGTACCTTGACCTGGATGGAAGTTTTGACCTAGCAAAAGATATAGCTGATGGAGGCTTTAGGTTGGAAAAGGGTGTACTCTATCCGCTACTGGATCAACCAGGACTTGGCGTAAGCTTGAAGGAATTATAAGCTAATTATTATATTCATTATCGTATAAAGAACAGAGGTTCTGCAGACCATTATGATGTGAAACCAAATATGAAAAAACAACGAGCACTTGTACTTACACATGATAACCTAGATAACATACATGCTAAGACTTGTCATGGGCTATTGAGATATAGTGGTAGATACGATGTGGTAGCTGTGATCGATCGCAAGCATGTCGGCAGAGATGCCGGAGAAGTCATGGATGATAAGTATCTAGGTATACCCGTCGTAGGATCAGTATCAGATTATTTTAGTCAAACTGATCAGCATGACATCGATGCACTAGTCATAGGTGTTGCTACTCATGGAGGTATACTGCCTGATGATTTTATACCCGATATAACAGAAGCGATCTATCACAACTGTGATGTAGTGAATGGTCTCCATGACTATCTCGTAGATCATAGTATCGTTGGCCCCCTCGCTAAGGAAAGAGGTGTTACACTAACCGATATACGTAAGCCAAAAAATGTACGAGACCTACACTTTTGGCATGGTAGCATCTATGACGTGAATGCTAAAGTTCTAGCAGTTCTTGGGGTGGACTGTGCACTAGGTAAGCGCACTACCTGCGGTATGATATACGAGATGTGCAATCGCAAGGAACTAAAAACTGATATGATCTATACAGGCCAAACAGGCTGGATGCAAGGGTATCAACACGGCTTCATATTCGACTCTACGCTTAACGATTTTATCTCAGGAGAAATAGAGCACGCCATCGTTTCTTGCGATAAGGAGAATCACCCCGATCTCATCCTGCTGGAAGGTCAGTCGTCACTTCGTAATCCATCTGGCCCCGGTGGAAGCGAATTTCTAGTTTCTGGCAATGCCAAAGGAGTGATATTACAGTTAGCACCAGAAAGGGAGTTCTTCGAAGGTTATGAAGAGCTCCATGCTTACTTGCCATCAGCACAAGAAGAAATCGAACTTATCCGTCACTATGGTAGTGAAGTACTTGCCCTAACTCTCTATAATCAGAACTTAGAGATAGATGTCATCGAAGATCACGCCAAGAGACTAGAAGATGAACTTCAGATGCCAGTAGTGGTCCCATTAAAGGATGGGGTGGATGAGTTATTCGGTGTGATTGATAGGTACGTGAAGGGTTAGGAGACCATTACACTGCTTAGTTACTACAAGAATCAATTTGGACTTCTAGGACACCACCAAGATTAACTTCAAATAGTTCATTTAAAGAAACTGTATTTCCTGCCTGGAATAAGATGTCGCTATCACTAGTTAGTATGCTTGTAGAGGTAAGTGAAAAGATAGCTCTGTGATCTTGCATGCCAGATAAGGTCTCTGTAAGGACGAGCAAGTCATCATCTGGGTTTTCATCATTACAGTCAAGATTGTTAGTTACATGATCAGGTGGCACATTATCAGGGCAGTATGTGACGGAAGGGTCATCGCTGTCTCCAAAACCATCTTGGTCGTTATCTGGATAATAGGCTTCTGCGGTAGGGCATTGGCAGACGGTCTGGATATCAGCTGTTGATATACAAAGTGGAGCATTGTTATCAGTCTGTACCAGAGCAGGATCAAGGTTGATAAGCGCACATATGCCCGATGCAGCGCAGAGAGAAAGCATGGGATTGTCAGAAATAAAGATGCCTCCAGATGGTACGATTGTTAATGCTCCAAGATCTAGGATCGACGTCAGCTTAGGATTACTACTTATCGTCATTTGATTTTCGATCATCGTTAGATTCGGAGCTCCTTCAAGGTCTTCTAGATTTGTATTATTAGTGATAGTGAAGTTGCTGACTGATATTAGGCTTGATAGGCCTTGTAAGTCAGAGAGCAAGCTATTATTTACAATTTCTAGATTTTGTATTTGAGTGATGTTTTCAAGTCCTGACAGGTCTGTTAATCCAATATTGCTGAGATTCATTTCATCAACTAGGGTCGATGCTCCTAAGCCGTGTAGACTGGTGATGGGCATGCTATTGGTTATAGTTAGAGTGCCGATATGAGTCACACTTTCGAGACCTTCGAGGTCGTCCATAGTAGCATTTCCTTCGATGAAGATAGCATCACATATATCAAGAGCCGCCAGGCCCGTCATGGAAGCCAGGGCATCGTTATCTCTTATTGTCACTGTGCCTTCTATGGTATGCAAGACATCTAAACCCGTCAAGTTAATAAGGTTATCATTGAGTGTGATCTGTAAGCCGCCATCGATAACTTCTAAATTATCTAAGCCATCAAGGCTTAAAAGATTCTCTAGATCATTGATCTGAAGTCTATCTGTAGGAGCACCATCACCAACTGTAACTAGACTCTCTAAGCCCTGAAGATCGGTGATGGATGGAAGTGTATTCAGGATCAACCTCCTTCCGATACTCGTCAGACTTGTTAGATGATCAAGTGAGCTAAGCGCAGTGTTTCCTTGGAGCCAGAGTAATTCGAACCTGGTGATATGGTTCCACCCTTCAAGGCTTTCCATATTGGGGTTGTTAAAGATGAAGGCCTCTCTGATGAAAGTTACATTGTCTAATCCAGACATATCTGTGATAGATGTAGCACTTATGTTGAAAGCATCTTCCATCTGCTCTATACATATCAGACTATCCATATTTGTGATGTCAGCTCCTTGTAAAAAGAAGGAGTGTTCTAAGACTGTACAGTTAGGATAATTGATACGGAAAGAATCGACTTGATCCTGTGTAAAAAGTGTTATATCAGTTGTAGGGCAGGTTGCCATCATCACATGTGCGATGAGCAATGATGCAGCTATCATCACATGGTTGGCAAGGGACATATAGCAACATAATCAAATATTCGCTAAAAATGTTTCTTGCCAGATCTTGTTTAACTATTGTGAGTTGTACACTAGAAGACAACCCATAGCATCTGCGTCATATCGGCCGCCCTTAAATCCAAGTAGATTCATCCAGCCTTGTGAGATCAACTTCCCAACCGCCTAGTAAACTAACTAGAGTGTGGTAACCGTCAAGCTCTCGCTATACTCAGACCAAGCTCCATCACAGAACTGTCCTATCTGTACTTCATAAGTCGTCATGCTTGAAAGCCCTGAGAAGTTTTGAGAAGTGAATGATGTCGGACTTGTCTCCAGCCAACTATCTTGACTCCCTGCTAGTCTATATCTAAACCTGAACTGATCTCCACCAGTAAGCCTTAGCAAATATGCCGTCGCTCCACTTGAAGATGCTAAACCAACTGCAAAGGAATCCGTGGATATAGAAGGGCAGGAGGCATCTGTGACGTCATCTTCTTCCTCTTCACCGGTTTCTTCAGTAGAAGAGTCATCACTTTGATCGGTGTCCTCTTGCGAGTCTTCATTATCAGGCGATGCGCCAGTTGTGGAGAATTCAAAGGATGCACTATAGTCGGACCAAACATCCGGTTCGCACTCATGCCGTACTTGATATTCGTAAGTGGTTCCACTCTCTAGATTGGAAAGTGCTCGGAAGTGGGCAGTACTTATATCTGATTCTGTCCAACTCGATGAGCTCGTCTTTTTGTATCTAAATTGATTATCCACTTGGCCATGAGGCCGATTACTATATACGTATCCAAAGTTATCTGTGACACTCGTTACGAACAGTTCATCAATTGACTCTGCGGCGCATGAGGATGTATTATCTGTACTTTCATTATCTGTATCAGCGTCTTCATCTGCAGTATCGTCTCCCGAGTCATCAGGGGGAGTGCCAAGAGTTGTAAACGCATTTATAGGAGAAAATGAAGACCAACCTCCACAGCAGTTACGCGAGACTTGAAACTCATAGTCCGTACCACTTCTGAGGTCGCTGGCAAAACTATAGTACAAGTCTGTAGGTTCTGACGTCGTCCACTCTTCAGTGCCAGCTTCTCTGAAGCGATACCTTCTAAGTTCATCAGTCATCGGAGTACTATAGTAGATATAGGCATAGCCATCAAAGGCTTCAGCCCTCGTAGAATGCAGTGTTGGTTGAGAGCAGTCTTCACCCGAAGGCTTAATGTTATAGACCGTATATCTGTACCAATAATATGGGATAGTTGTTTGATCAGTATTATCTACATGTGGTGTCCATATACCTGGGACATCAAGAAACCACCCATTGTTATATCCTCCCCAGCCCCAATTAAAATGGATGTATTCTACGCCTGTATCCGTATAGCCATATCCATCGGCTAGCCAAGTATGACCTATGTCAGCACGCTGTTGTTCGTCTATAGACCAGCCAGAAAGAAAAACGATGCGATCTTCCTCTAGTTCTTTTCTTATCACCTCAGAGTATCTGGCTTGATCTGTACCGTGAAATGCTTTGATATTAGCGTCAAAGCCAAAGTTATAGACCAGGGCATTTTCAAGAGTACTTACATAGGTGCCTGTGTAGACTGTACTATACTGAGTTCTTGTGATCTTTCCCACATCGTAGATAAAATCCGCTAATGTAGAATTGGATTCAGTCAATACATTGGGCATGTCATCATAGTCAAATGTTTTACCACAGATATCCACACTCTGCGTGCCATATATACGATCCTGATAAGTTTGGGTCCCATTTCCAGGAGCAGGATTTTCATAATATTTCAGAAGTTGCGACAGGGCTACTGGTAAGCAGCCACAGTAAGTGCGGCCATTTGGCCCTCCAGGATCTGCTGGACATGCCTCGTTATAGAAGCCATCTTGATTCCACTTTGTTGTAGTCAGTGGAGATACTGTAGCCACAAAGCTGCTATTTTTTGGTACTCTTCCAGATTTTGAAACTTCCTTGATGCTAGACCAAGCATTGCTAATCGTGTTGTTAGACTTACGATTTCCTTTTCGTGCCTGTGATATGGCTATTTCATGATTAGAGAGCTCTCCTTTAAGGATGTCTAGAGCATGAAAACTATTGAGATCTAGCTTGTCTTCTGAAGAAAAGCCCAGTACAGGATGATATTGATCGTCACCAGAAAGGATGACGAAGCCACCATCTTTGATGTTGAAAAGGTAGTAACTGATATCGCCGTTAGTTTCCTGAGTAGCATAGTCCGATATCTGGACATTTGCGCTTTTACGATTATCAGGAACATAGAGCTTGTAAGCTGCTACTGCGTAGCTACTTGCTTCTTTCAGTGGTATGTCTTTGGCTAAGAGTTGAAAAGAGAGGCTGATCAGCAATGCGGAAAGTAGTATAATCCTCATGGTATGTCTGATTCTTTACATATTAAGACTACTAAAGATATGGCAAAAAGCTTTCCAGAATGTTAAAGCGTCTTGAATACGACTTTATTTTAACGCTATTATCGCTCGAGGCAAATACTTTAATTCTTGTCATTTCCGATATGATTTGTGCCATGAGGCTGTATCATCTTTGCTCTACCGATATCCTAGACTATGTTAAAGTGGGAGAAAAAATAAAACTGAACTAATATGAGTGGGCCTTCAGTCGGTAGATCATTTGAGTCGAAAAGTAAATGGCACAGTGTATTTGACATTGACAGGTTCACCATCTTGGATGCCTGGCATCCACTTTGGAAGGCTTTTAACGATGCGTTCGCACTCATCCTTTATAGGTTGGCAGAGTCCAACAAGAGTTTCGATGTCTTTTACAGATCCATCTTTAGTAACTACAAACTGAACAATTGCTCTACCCTCCAAATCATTTTCGCGAGCCTTCCTGGGGTACTTCAGGTTCTGTTGTATAAAGGTGATCAGTGCTATATCTGAGCATTTCTTCCGAGCCTCTATATCAGTCTGTGATTTACACTGAGCCAAGTAAGGCATAGTCTCTGTATGATCTTTCGATTCATCCATCATAGAGGGTTGCATGGTCTGACTGAGGATGTCATCATTCTTATATACTCCTTCGTTCTTGATGACTCCAAGGCTATCATACGTGACAAACCTTCCTTCTTTAATACCCTTGTTATAATTGAGCTCTTCAGTTAAGCGTCCTTGATCGTCATATCGTTTCCACTGGCCATGCTCATCTCCATTTTGATATAGCCCTTCTGAGGCAACACCTCCTGTCATCCTATGATATTGTATCCAATGGCCTACCTTTTTGTTATTAACATACATCCCTTCTCGACTCTTGTTGCCGTTTTCAAACCAGAAGATGGCCTCGCCTTGTTTTGTTTTAAGTTTCTTATTACTATAAATCACTTCTGAGGTGATCTGTACTGTTTCTGGAAAGAAGGTGCGTTGTACATAACGACCATCTTTCTTTTTACTAACTATATACCAGTAGGTCTCAAGCTTTACCTTTTCGTCTTGGGCTAAATAATCAGAAAAGGATTTTTTTTGTGCCTCCGTATTAATAGAACAAAGTACGGCGATAAGAAGTCCGAATAACTTGTAACCTATCATAGCAATATTATTACATCTTTCAATAATACAAAGTATGCTTTGTAGAGCGAAGAATCATGATCTTACTTCCATATCTTTAGCGCAATCATGTTCAAAATTCTCTTATTCATATATGCATCACTATGCATCTCTTTAGTCGCTTGTGATATACCGACTCAAGAATCAGACGTTACCGAGGCAGGCCCTGTAGCAAGGTCATTTGTGACAGTAGTGGGTATCGCTCAGGATGCGGGATTCCCGCAGGCTAATTGCAAGAAGTCATGTTGTGCTGAAGTCTGGTCAGACCCCTCAAAAAGAAGGATGGTTTCCTCTATCGCTGTCGTAGATACACCTTCTCAAAAATTCTGGTTGATAGATGCTACTCCTGACTTTAAGGACCAGCTCCAACTTCTTACGGATCTGTTGGGTTCGAATTATGAATTGGCTGGGGTCTTTCTCACTCATGCACACATAGGTCATTATACTGGTCTCATGCATCTTGGGCTAGAAGTGATGGGCACTAAGGACTTACCGGTGTACGCCATGCCACGCATGTCTTCTTTTCTATCAACTCATGGTCCTTGGTCTCAACTGGTCGAACTCCAGAATATATCCTTGCGACCTCTTCAGTCGGATTCAGCGATAGTAGTGGAGGAAGGCCTACTGATCACTCCTTTCTTAGTGCCGCACAGGGACGAGTTTTCCGAGACAGTAGGTTATCGGATTCATACTGAATCGAAGTCTTTAATTTTTATACCGGATATCGATAAATGGGACAAGTGGAGTAGGGATATCACAGAAGAAGTCAGCCGCAATGATTATGCATTGCTCGATGCGAGCTTCTATAAAAATGGAGAGATTCCTTATCGCGATATGAGCCAGATACCTCATCCTTTTGTAGAGGAAACAATGGAAATATTTGCGAAAGCGGATGTATCAGTTAGAAATAAAATCAGCTTTATCCATCTTAATCACACCAACCCACTCTTGCAATCTGATTCAGAAGAAAGAGCTGAAATTAAGACGCAGGGGTACCAGGTGTGCTACGAAGGGCAAGTCTTTAGTCTAGACTAGATTTTGCGATCATATATCCACGAAACTATAGTGGCTACTAATGCTATGATTGACATTTGATATCCTCCACCAGTCATGACATGGGCAGTTAAGGCCAGTAGTGCATCGTAGAGAAAGCCTGCATATGCTAGCTCCTTGAGAAACTTTGATTTTTTGGTTAAGACAGCTACTACACCTAATACCTTCGCCACGGCTAAAGGATATATCAGCCACTGAGGGAATACCAAGTATTCGAAAAATCCAGTGACCATCTCATACTTGGTGAAGTACATGAAAGCAGAATACATGAAGATCGCACACATGATAGCTGTGCTGACCCAATAGATGATTTTGTTGGTGTTCATACTACATGATTTCAGTCAAAGGTAGGTCTATTCTTGAGAGTTCAAACGGACTGTAGGGTATGTTACCCCCAACTGTTGGAGATACGACTCATACTTGTTCTCGTCATAATAAAAGCCTTCTAATTGAGGACGATATTCGTCCATGATTTCGGTGTTGGGATATGTAGCTGGTGTATCATCTTTAGTTACCATCGGGATATACTCCTGCTCCATACCTTGCTCCTCGCGGAAGTACGTCCAAGCATCTTCAACCAGTTGTGGATTCATAAGAAAATCGATCATCGTCATACCTACCACTTGAGCACCGGAGACGACTCCTTTGTGCGCGATGGGTGTAGCCATGGCTACAGCGTTACTCCAGTGATGCCCCTGTAGACCAGGGATGTTAGAAGGAAACCTAAGAGTAACTGTAGGTAGCTTCCATGATATATCTCCGATGTCATCAGAGCCTCCACTCACAGGATTTTTTACCGGAAGGCCGAGATCTGCTAACTCTGTTGAAAGGCCTTCTTGCTTTGGCGAATTCACTTCTTTTTGCAGTGCATGAGCTAAGGTTTGGTCGTCCTTACTCCACGCAGGCAGACCTACATCAAGGATGTTGTCATACATACTTTCAGCTATGACTTGATTAAAGTGCCTAGGCCAAGCAGACCCGAGGACCTTTTGGGATACCGTGGTATTAGTCATAAGTGCTGCTCCTTCTGCCATCTTGTTGGCTCGCCCATAGACTTCCATGATCTTTGGGTAGGTGACATGTCTGAAGTAGTACCAGATCGATGCTTTTGACGGCACTACATTGGGTTGATCACCACCATAATTGATCACTGAGTGAGAGCGATGTAGTGGATCTAGGTGTTCGCGTTGGTATTGCCAACCTATATTCATGAGTTCTACGGCATCTGCTGCACTTCGTCCTCGCCATGGCGATCCAGCTGCATGCGCTGCTTCACCTTCAAATGTATACTCTACAGAGATCAATCCGGTGCCTCTCGCTTGTCCATAAGAGACACTTAGGTTGTCACTCACATGTGTGAAGATGGAGATGTCAACATCATCAAAATATCCATCTCTAGTAAAGAAAGCCTTGGTACCGACAAGTTCTTCTGCTACTCCTGGCCATAAAACTATGGTGCCAGATAAACCCTCTCGCTGCATAATTTTCTTGACCTGGATGGCAGCCATGACATTGAGTGGATTGCCTGCGTTATGTCCTTCGCCATGACCTGGTGCTCCTTCTACGATGGGGTCATGATAAGCGACACCAGGTCTTTGAGAGGCCTTAGGTATACAGTCCAGATCGCTTCCTAGAGCTATGACAGGTTTTCCTGAGCCCCACTTAGCCATCCATGCCGTAGGTATACCAGAGATGCCATGCTCTATGTCAAATCCTTCTTTTTCAAGCAGATCGGTGATGTACTTCGACGTTTCTACTTCATGAAATCCCAACTCTGCAAAGCTGAAGATCTTATCGACCATCACTTGGGCCATCTTTTCTTGCTGACCAATGCTAGATTTTATTTCTGCTTTGAGTTGCGCTGTACGTATAGAATCTGCTTGCGTATATACTGCAGTGTTGAGCAGGAGAAAGCAGAGCGTCCAAAGGTAGTGCCTCATGATGTCTTGTTTGAGGTTAAGATAGCAAGTTTGGACTAAGAGTAGAAGTATGGTCAAGATGTTCTTCTCATGTAGCCACGACACCTATAGTTGGCATACGCTTGCTTCGAGTACTTGGTGGTGCTCCTAGAAGTAGTTAGATCAAGGAGTGGTCCTCAAAATCTATTGCTCTATCCTGTAGTGTAAGATGGTGTCTTATAGGAAGTTCATGAAGTGATATTAACTAAAACTTGGGAAGAGATTCTGGCGTAACACTAGCCTTTATCTTTATTTCCTTTGTATTAATAATTTCGATCTTTTTATTGGTCCCGTTGAGAAGATCTTTCATCCTCGAGATAGAGTTTCTCATCATCGTAAAGTAGCCTTGGCGCGTAAATAGCTGAACTTCATATCCTGTATGATCTTTCATGTGCGAATAATCATAAACTCTAAAAGCCTTAATGGTGCCATGTGATATTTCATTTAACTTCGCAGCCTTCACTTCCTTGTTATCTATCAGAACGGTGAATTTAGAATCTGTGACAAAGTTTTCAAAAAGTTCAGCACCAGGAGATTTGAATTCTGGGAGGCCTGTTAGCATCATTTCTGGATCGTCGACCTCATTCACAAGACTAGTAGGATAAATGTACTCAAGTTGGGTGTGTTGATCTTTGACTAGGCTGAGCTCCACGGCTTCTTCTGTGCTTGAGTCGTTCAATAGTGTCTCCGTACAAGAGGCCATTAAAATGAAAATGATGGATAATAGAGTCAGAGACTTTAGTAGGCTGATATTTTTTGCTTCTTGTGTTATCATTTTTACTCTTTTGATTGTAGAATGCTGTGCGAATCCAGTCTGAAATAACTTTTTCGAATTGTAAGAATCTGTTCGGCTGACTAGCAATTCAACTAGGGTTTGTGCATTGTTAGTCCGTCTAATGGCGTATTGATCTGCAGTATATTCATGTATTTCGTTAAGGCAACGGTAGAGCAGGTGCGCAAAAGGATTCCACCATTGTATTGTTAGAATTAGCTCGACCAGGATTATATCGAGGCTGTGCCAATGCTTGATATGACATTTTTCATGTTCTAATATTTCATTGGGTATGCCGAGCGCTAATTCCTCTTTGGATATGAATAAATTATTGAAAAATGAAAAGGGTGTGCTTTTAAAGTCCGTCCTGATATAATTTATGCCTTCTGCAGAATACAAGAACCCAGTTCTTGCGTGGAGAGATAGTTGAGTAATTGTTCTTATGGTTTTACAAAGAAGTAGAAAGCTGATAAAATAAATTAGATATACCCACTCAAAGGCGGTTGATGGGACATCGATAGTTTGTATGGCAGGGTAAGTTATCTCAGAGTCAATAGGTGTGAAGGTCGGTGAGGAAAAATAGTTTATAATTTGAACTGGAGTAGACTCTATTAATGTGGGATTAGAAATATAAAGGTTGATAAATGGAGCTACGGTACATCCAATTATAGATAAAAGAATGAAGAGGCGATTAAAGATGAACGACTTCCTTCTGGAGAGAAAAAGCTGGTATAGTCCATAGCATATCCCCATACTGATAAGGCACTTGATGAAGTAGGCTAGTGTTATCATTAGGTGTCTTTTTGAGCATTAATTTGATCCTTGATTTGATTTATCTCATCTTCAGATAGTTCCATTTCTTGAGTAAAGAAGGAAGCGAATTGAGTAGGGCTGTTTTCAAAAAACCTACTTATGAGATTAGTGATTTTATGCTGTAGGTACTTGGTTTTGGGGACAGTCGATCGATAACATCGACTCTTTCCTTCTTGGTCATAGGTGATATAACCTTTGTCCTTGATGCGCTTGAGGACTGTAGCTAAAGTAGTTTTGGCTGGTCGTGGTTCGGGATAAGAAGCAAGTATATCTTTCAGGTAAGTAGGTTCTTTTGTCCAGATGATATACAGCACTTGCTCTTCCGCTTTCGATAACGATTTCATTCTACAAACATAGAATTAAAATTATTATTCTACAAGCATAGAATGAAAATTGTTCTAGCGATAAGTTCTTTTACATTTATGGCAGTTCTGAAAGAAGCTGCATAAAAAAAGCGCCAGGAGATATCCCAGCGCTTGGTTTGATTGTTGATTTTGGTGAGTTAGCAGGTATCGTTATTAATCCTTTGATACGTCTCCTCCTGAGCTACTTGATACATCCTTATTTTTAGGATTGCCTCTATAAGTAACATCTCCAGAAGAAGACGCTCTAGCACGTAACTGGTCAGTTACTGTGATCTCAACATCACCACTAGAGCTTGCTTTGGCGCTTACAGTGTTAGCTGTCAAGTCAAATCCTAATACATCGCCGCTAGAACTAGCCGCCAGATCTGCTTCACGTGCTGCACCTTTTATCTCGATATCGCCACTAGAACTTGCACTTGCGTTGAGAGAGTTGACATCTACAGTGAGATATATATCTCCACTAGAACTAGCTGCTACCTTGAGTCGATCGCTTACTATATCATCATGACAGATCACATCAGCGCTTGAACTCGCTCCGATATAGTCGAGTTCATCTGTATATGTAACAACCACCTTTATACTGCGTTTTTTGATGCCCCAGTTCCAGTTATTCTTGCCTTTGAGTCCTACTTCTAGTATGCCCTTCTTGATCTCGGTTTTCACCTTGTCCAAATCCACGTTTTTGACAACAATTTCTGCTTTGTTGGTGCTCCCTTTATAAAGTTCAACATCTACACTAGATGAAGCAGATACTCCATGAAAATTGTCGAGTGATCTTGTCTCCGAATTCTGTGCTATGAGAGCAAGAGAAAGGACGGTTAAAGAAGAGAGGAGGAATAGTTTCTTCATTTTTGTTCATTTTTTGATTGGGTCATCAAAGTCTAATGACCTAATTGATTAATCTGATATTAAGATAAGACTCTTTCATATAGAAGAAGTTGCATTTTCGACGAACGAAGTGCAAAACCGAACTAACAATTGTTAAATAACTCTAGGCTTGGAGCATATCGAGCATCCGGTCTGCCATTCCGGAGGTGGTGCTTTGAGAGTACGATACCTTTTTTAGAGGAGCTAAGGGTGTGGTGCCCAAGACCGCGTGGCAGTGGTAGTTGCCACCTTGATCACGCTCACAGTAGGCACCAAGCGGAAGCTGGCATCCTCCGTCTAGTAGTCTAAGAAGTCCTCTTTCGACATTAGTACATGCTGCTACTTCTCTATGATGTATCAATCTTAATAGGCTCTTTGTTTTTTGATCATCTCTTCTACTTTGATAAGCTATCACACCTTGTGCTGGCGCAGGTACAAACTCTGTCGGATGAAGTCGAAGGGTGAGATATCCAGATAAATCGATATCAAGGCGGTCTACTCCTGCCGAAGCGAGTACAACTCCATCAACTAGTCCTTCATCTATTTTTTTGATTCTTGTTGGCACATTTCCTCTGATATCGATAAGTGATACATCTGGATCAAGGGCAGCAAGTTGAACTTTCCTTCTGATAGATGATGTGCCAATCTTTGCTCCTTTGCTTATGCGAAGTGGTCTTGTGCCATCTGATATTGATCTACTACATATCAGTATGTCTCTTGGATTCGCTCTTTGGGATACGGCAACTATAGATAGTCCGTCTACACCCTGTGTTGGAAGGTCTTTCATAGAGTGCACAGCCACATCTATCTCATGAGCGAGTAGGGCATCTTCTATCTCCTTGGTAAAGAAACCTTTGCCTTCTATTTTATCAAAACTGAGGTTCTGGATTTGATCTCCCTTGGTTTTGATGATGACGAGTTCGCTGTCTACTCCTTGTACTTTGAGTTGTGCTTTGAGGTCATGAGCTTGCCATAGAGCTAGTTTGCTTCCTCTTGTACCAATTCTCAATTTTATATCCATAAGAGATGCGAAGGTCAGAAAATTTTTGTGGTTCAGATAGGGAATATGTGGATGCCCGAGTAAGAAATCTGGTTATTGCGTGAGCACAATGAAAACAGGAAATTTGAGGTCTCTACTACATTCACTAGGGCTTTTACTCTTATTGTGTACATAATTGTTGACATAAGCGTTATGGAGAGTACATGAAAAATGGATATTTACGAAAGTGGAAGAGTATCTTGATAAGATGTAGATTTGGTATATGAGGCAAGAGAAGCGCAAGCTAAGTGCACAGGAAATATCTCAGCTAGTCGATGGTCAGCTTATAGGTGATCCGACGATCACAATCTCAGAGGTGACTGCTATCCAGCGTGATGTTTCTGAGACGCTCACGTTTTGTAGCGATGTCAAATATGAAAAGTTCATACATGGTTCTGAGCGAAGGATCATACTGGTCAATAGTAACATCAGGCATCACAGACCAGATCATGTAACTTACATCTTAGTACCTGATGTCTATAAGGCACTATCGCATATACTGGCACACCTTAAGAGTGATGTAGCGGAGTCTCCAACTATCAGTCCACAAGCTATCATCCACGACTCTGTAGAGCTTGGAGGTGATATACATATCGGTCATTTTGTTGTGATCGAAAAATTTGCCCAGATCGGAAGTCATAGTACCATCATGGATCAGGTCTCTATAGGTGCTAATGTGAGGATAGGAAGTAATACAGTCCTTCATAAAGGAGTGAGAGTTATGGATGGTGTTACGATAGGCTCTGATGTGGTAGTCTATCCTAATACGGTTATCGGGGCAGATGGATTTGGCTTTGTAGAAGATAAGGGCGAATACAAAAAGCTACCTCATGTCGGATCAGTAGTCATAGAAGATAAGGTAGAGATCGGGAGTAACTGTACCATCGATCGAGGGATGGTCGGCGATACGATCGTCAGACGTGGTGCCAAGCTTGATAATCTCATACATATAGCTCACGGGGTAGAAATAGGGGAGCATGTAGCGATCGCTGCCCAGACAGGTATCTCAGGGTCTTCTGTGATAGGAAAGTATAGTCAGTTAGGGGGGCAAGTAGGAGTGATCGGTCATGTGAGTATAGCACCAGGCTCTAAGATCCAGGCACAATCAGGTGTGGCCGGAGACATCAAAGAGTCTGGGCAAAAGTGGTATGGTTATCCAAGCATCAAGTACTACAAGTACCTTCGATCTTTTGCCATCTTTAAAAGATTACCAGAGCTTTTTAGCCGTATCAAGCACCTTGAAGATCGAATCAATCGCGATGTATAGACTTCACAGCGCTCTAAGCTAATAACGATATATTTGTATCGACCTATAGCGAAATATGTCCAATCAAAATCCGGTTTTTCAAACCATATCTAAGCCGCTCAAGTGGTCAGGCAAAGGCCTCCATACAGGAGAATCTTGCACTGTCTATGTGCATCCAGCAGAAGACTTTACGGGGATCCGCTGGCGAAGAGGAGATCAAGAAAATAACAAAAGCCTTCCGTTAGATCCGAAGTATATCGTTTCTACCGATCGCGGTACTGATATAGCGAAAGGGGAGATGGTCTTAAGAACGGTCGAGCATCTGTTAGCAGCGCTCTTTGGTGCAGGTATCACTGCGGCGGAGATAGTCTTAGATGGCCCAGAGGTGCCTATCCTTGATGGTAGTGCTCATACCTTTTATCAAGACTTACTTCAAGCAAGAGTCCCGCTTACGCAAATGTTTGATAAGACTTTTGTCGTACAAGACATCATAGAGATAATGGATGATGTATCAGGTGCATCGTACACACTATTACCTCATGATTCTTTTGCAGCAGACGTGATGATCTCTTACGATGCTACATCTCTAGGTCATAGTTTTGCTTCTTACGAAGCGGATAAGTCATATGATGATATAGCCAGTGCTAGGACTTTTGCTCTCACCACAGAACTTAAGGAACTCTGCGAACGAGGTCTCATAAAAGGTGGAGATCTAGACAATGCCGTTTTGATTCCAGCTGGTGACAATCCGGAGCAGCAGATAAGAGACGCCCTTGCCATCTTAGGGAGGACAGACGCTGACGCGCTTCTAGCAAAGTTTAATGATGACTCTTCGTTGAGTTCGCCTAGTGAAGCTGCCCGGCACAAACTTTTAGATCTTCTGGGTGATATCTCCATATTAGGATGTAAGATCCAAGGGAAGATTATCGCCAAAAAGCCAGGGCATACGGGCAATGCTGCACTCGTGAGGCACCTTAAACCCCTTGTCCAAAAGCAACTTAAACTGGGTGTTATACCAAAGTTTGATCCTAAC
>CAYYBR010000074.1:0-17385 GCA_964470035.1 uncultured Saprospiraceae bacterium | reverse complement strand
CTATCGTATTCCTCTAGGCATTTTGTCCATCCTTCTCGCTTAATACAAAAGTTGCCAAAGTCAGGGAGGGTGCCACAGTTCTTCTTGCCGACCTGTCTCATGACTTCTGCTAACCAAGCACCATTACTGGAGTAACTACCATGATTTTCTACTATTACGTTGACACCCACCTTTTCTGCATATTCTGATACACCACCAAGTCCTTGCACCGCAGCATCCGCTACTTCTTGTGCCGTTCCTTTTCCATATGCATTGACACGGATACTATGACAGCCTAATGTTTTAGCAGCTTCTACCCATTTATAATGGTTCTCGATGGCCATTTTTCTCTTTGTAGCATCGAGATCACCTAGATTACCTTCACGATCTATCATGATCAGAAGCTGTGTAACACCTTGATCACTAGCACGTTGATTCATCTCATTGAGATATGAATTATCTTCTGCCTTATCTTTAAAGAACTGATTGACATATTCTATCGCATGAATGTCAAAACTCTTAGCCTTTGACGCAAAATCCAGATGGTCTAATTCGCCACCAAAGAAGGCCTTATTCAAGGACCACTGAGCAAGTGATATGTTGAACCACTCTTTTTCCATCGTCTGTATTGCTTGATCCACCGAAGCACTATGTGCTTGAGTAATGGAGGAAGAACATACAGGAGATATAGAAAAACCTATGGCACCTGTTGCAAGGAGTCCTCCTCGTTTTATAAATTTTCTGCGATCAGATAGCATAATGAGATATTGACATATTTACGAAAGTGAGCTGACTAAAGATCTACTGAAGAGCCCATGATTTTCCTACTTCGGATACATCTAGGCAAGGTACCCATTCGCCTGGTATCGGAAGGTAAGCAAGTGCTTGAGTAGCCCCCACTTCTGAAGTGAAGTACCCCTCGCATACGAGGCCTCTTAAGATAGAATATGGTTTTACTTCTCCTTCTATATTATCAAGGTCGAGGAGCATTTTTTCTTTCTCCTCCACAGTAGCATCCATAAAACCTCCTGTTTTTAAGCCATCCATAACTTGAGTGAATAAACCTTGTTCTTCTTCAGTAAAATACTGGACTACCTCGTCTATATATCTATGTACTCCTGCTTCCTTCGCACCTGGTGTATCGGTAGTCGGTATGATCGTCTCTACAACTTCGGCGACAAGACTAAGTGTCTCTTTACCCAAGAAAGAGGGGACCTCCTCTGCTACTACACTCGCTTCCTTACAACCAGTAGCTATAGATGCGATCGTGCCAGCTGACAGTCCACAGCCTACTAGAAATGCTGAATTGCGTATTGCTTGCCTTCTTTTCATCTCTTACAGATTTAGTTTTTTTAATTCTTCGACAGCATGATTTGCTGCCCTTGCGGTTATCGCCATATATGTCAGCGAAGGATTTTGATTGCCCGCTGAAGTCATACATGCCCCATCGGTGACAAATACATTTTTTGCAGTATGAATCTGATTCCACTTGTTGAGTACGGAAGTTTTTGGATCGCGCCCCATACGCGCTGTACCCATCTCGTGTATACCATTTCCTGGGTGACTCCAGTCGTTATCGTACTCTTGTATATCCTTGAATCCGGCTGCTTCGAGCATCTCTGCTGCCGAAGCCATCATGTCAGGTCGCATGTTGTATTCGTTCTCTTTCCACTCGACATCTAGATCGATAGCAGGGAGTCCCCACTTATCTAATTTGTCGTTGCGGAGCACCATCTTGTTTTCATGATATGGCTTACACTCTCCAAAGCCAAGGACATTCATGCTCCATCCTCCTGGTTGGGTCAGTTCTTCTTTCATGGCTTTACCTATACGAGCTTCTGACGGTCTCCACCAACCACTTCGGCGGGCCCCACCTTGATAACCAAAACCTCGAGTGTAATCTTTTCGAGTAGTAGCCTTACTAATATTCCTAAACCTTGGGATAAATATGCCGTTCGGCTTACGACCCTTGTAATACTTGTCCTCATACCCATCGATCGTTCCCCGGGCTCCTACTTGGAAGTGATGATCCATCACATTATGTCCTAGTTCTCCAGAGTCATTACCCAATCCATCTGGGAACCTATCAGACTTACTGTTCATCATGATAGATGCTGTAGGAAGTGCTGAGGCGCACAAGAAGATAATCTTCGATCTAAACTCATGTGTCTCATTGGTCTCTGCGTCTATGACATTTACGCCAGTGGCCTTCTTAGTCTCAGGATCATAGTTAACCGAATGAACTATGGAGAAAGGTCTCAGCGTGAGATTACCCGTAGCATAGGCAGCAGGCAGGGTAGAGGCATTAGAACTAAAGTAAGCGCCATATGGACAACCACGTATACATCGATTTCTAAACTGACAGTTTCCACGTCCATTCAGTCCTCCTTGTTGTGTGATATGTGCCACACGACCAGGCATCACTATTCTGTTGTCACTGAACTTGTTCTGCACATCCTTAGAGAACTTATCCTCGACGCAGTTTAGCTCCATCTCTGGCTGAAAGATCCCGTCAGGCGTCTGAGGGTGGCCCACTCGACGACCACTTACGCCTATAAACTTTTCGACATGATCATACCATGGCGCAATATCAGCATATCGGATTGGCCAGTCTACAGCATGTCCTTCCTTTGCATTTGCAGTAAAGTCTATATCACTCAGTCGATAACTATGACGACCCCAAAGTAGAGACCGCCCGCCTACATGATATCCACGAATCCAGTTAAATGGTTTTGTCTCATAATAAGGATGTTCTGTATCCTTGACCCACCAGTGCTTCGTGAATTGAGAAACGGTATATCCTGTCCTCGTCTGCTTCTCATAGTCCTTCCTTTCTTCGGGGGTAAGATCTCCACGATTAGGAACATCCCAATCTTCGAGGTTCGCAGTTGGATACTGTCCGTGTTTGACATCTCGTCCTCTTTCAAGCAAAAGAACTTTGAGGCCTTTTTCTGTGAGCTCTTTCGCAGCCCATCCGCCACTCATGCCTGATCCGACAACTATAGCATCATAGGTGATCTCCTTGTCTCCTTGAGAATTAAAGTACATAGTTTATTTTCTTGTTATATCACTTTCGTAAATATAGATTTTCTATCTGATCCCCTTTGCTTAATTATAGTACGATGTCACAGATATCAATACCTTGCCTTAGTGAGGCTAGAGCATCATCTTTCGTAGGGATAAATTCTTGAGCGATAAACCCACCAAATCCTGTTTCTACTATTGCTTTGATAATAGCAGGATAGTATAGCTCTTGGGTATTGTCGATCTCATTTCGTCCAGGTACACCACCTGTATGATAGTGGCCTATATATTTTGAATTGACTTGTATCGTCTTGATGATGTCTCCTTCCATGATCTGCATGTGGTATATATCGTATAGCAACTTGAATGCTGGAGAACCAATCTTTTCCACCAACTTGACGCCCCATTCAGTGTGGTCGCACATATAGCCTGGGTGGTTAAGTCTGGAGTTAAGTAGCTCCATAACTATCTGCACACCTTCTCTTTCTGCCATACGTACAACAGGCGCTAAACCCTCAGCGCAGGCATCGAGACCTTCGTCATCAGAGATATTTCCTCGATTACCTGAGAATACGATGATCTGCGGCACACCTTTTTCTGCAGCTTGTGGGATGATAGATCTTATGTCATCTCGAAGTTTATTGTGAAGACTGCGATCATTCCATCCTTTAGTTATGCCGAGTGGTGATCCATTTGATATACCCACTTGAAGACCTCGACTTAAGACAGTATCCCATTCGTCCGGGTTAAGTAATTCGATCGAGGATATGCCCATATCCTTACATCTATCTGCAAACTCCTCCAGAGGTATGCTATGATAACACCACTTACAAACCGAATGATTCACAAGACTTCCAAAGGAAGATGGAGACTCTTCTGATACCACGAGGTTTTTGCCTCCCGTATCTACGATGCCATCTTGTGTTTTGCAACTGTGCAAGGCTACACCAGTGGCCGCTGCAGCCAGATTGTTAATGACCTGTCTTCTTTTCATACCTCGAATATTAAAGGGTAAGATAGTAATTATCGATGGTCATAGATCGCCTTGTTTGTATGGGAGAAGAAAAAATCAAGTAAAGAAGATTGTCATGCCTAGGCCTTGAGCAAATCAAACAAATGATACATGATGAAATCTCTATTAGTTAAGATATGGAACTTCATAATATCTGAAGCATAGGTGTATATTGTCTTAACTATAACAAGTAGATATGAAAGCGTTCAAATGTATTGTAGCACTATTGATGTACGCCGTTTTTGCCTTTGGCCAATTTTCTGAAGACAAACAAAAGATTATTAATAACATAGATAATGGGCAAGATGCATACTTCGAAATAGCAACTCAAATCTGGAATTTTGCAGAAGTGGGATACCAAGAAGAAAAGAGTTCTGAGCTCTTGCAGCGTCACTTATCTGAACAAGGTTTCACTATTGAGAAGGGAGTGGCAGATATACCTACTGCCTTTGTTGCATCATATGGATCAGGCTCACCAATCATAGCTATTCTAGGAGAATTTGATGCTTTACCGGGTGTGTCACAGACAGCTTCACCTTATCGTGAAAAGCGTGCTGATGTAGATGCAGGCCACGCTTGTGGACATCATCTCTTTGGTGCAGGGTCTATGGCCGCCTCCATAGAGACTAAAGAATGGATGGAAGCTAATAACATACCAGGTACCCTTCGCTTTTATGGTACGCCAGCAGAGGAAGGAGGAGCTGGAAAAGTATACTTGGTGCGCGAAGGACTATTTGATGATGTCGATGCCGTCCTCCACTGGCACCCTGCTAATAGTAATGCAGCACATGCTGCCAGCTCACTCTCTAATAAATCAGCAAAATTCAGATTTAAAGGAGTAGCATCTCATGCAGCCGCCTCACCTTGGAATGGCCGCTCTGCCCTTGACGGTGTAGAAGCTATGAACATGATGGTCAATATGATGCGAGAACACGTGTCCTCAGACTCTCGTATACATTATGTCATAACTAGTGGGGGAGAAGCGCCCAATGTGGTGCCAGAATTTGCTGAGGTCTTCTACTATTGTCGACATCCTGAAATGCAGATGGTAAAGCAAAATTTTGATTGGTTAGTAGAAATAGCTGAAGCAGCAGCTAAAGGCACCCAGACAAAGATGGAATACGAAGTGATCCATGGTCTCTATAATGTCCTGCCTAATGAGACACTATCGAGGATCGTCTACGAGAACTTATCTACGTTAGGCGGCGTCACCTATACAGAAGAAGAAACTGCTTATGCTCAGAAGATCATTAACAGTTTTGAATATGCATCCAATGTTTCCTTAGAAACAGCTAAGAATGTAGCCCCTTTTAAAGTCATCAGAAAGGGCAACAGGGGATCTACTGACGTCGGTGACGTAAGCTGGACAGTTCCAACTGCAGGTCTTCGTACTGCTACTTGGGTGCCAGGCACATCGGCACATACTTGGCAAGCTGTAGCAGCAGGAGGAACCACAATAGGAAAAAAGGGGATGATCCTTGCTTCAAAAGCCATAGCTCTATCGGCAGTAGATCTTTTTTCAAATCCAGAAACCTTAGCAAAAGCCAAGGATGAGTTAATTCAACAAAGAGGAAAGGATTTCAAATATGAAGCCCTGTTGGGTGAAAGATCACCTCCTCTTGATTACAGAAGATAACTGATAACCTACTGAAAACAGTAGTGATCAGCCCAAAATATGATTTATAGATTCATATAATCACGTATGCTGCAAACTTTGGGGTAGAAACCAATAGAAGTAGACATGCGTCTTTTTTATGTTATCAAGATTTTATTCCACCTTATCTTTCTGGTGAGTGGTAGTGCACTTTTAGCCCAAGAACTGGACTGTGCTAATGGTATCGACGACGATCAAGATGGATTTATAGATTGTGCAGATTCAGAATGTGCTGGACAAGGGACTTGCAGTGAAGCATTTATCTGCACCAATACTCTGTACCAGGTCATATCAAACTCGCTCATGAGGTTGGATCCTCTTTCTGGCACTTATGAATTAGTCGGAAAAGCCTCCAATAATTACAATGGAGCGGGATATAATGTGCAAGATGGCTATATCTATGGCATAAGGTCTGCTTTGGATGGCATACATCTCTGGAAAATCAATGCATCAGGTCTGGTTGAAGATAAAGGTCTTATATATCAGTTTTCAGGTAGGACCTATGTGGGGGATTTTGATGAAAATGGAAATTTATACACATATCAAAGTGGATCGTCGGCATATCTGAGTTATGTCGATGTAGATGCAGAGGTGTTAGAGTCTAAAAGGCTTTCTATCACCAACTTATCTAAGAATACTCCTGCGGCAGCTGACATAACATACAACCCTGTCTTTAAAAAATTCTATGGCCTGGATGCTAGAAATATATTATTTGTTCTGGATCCGGTGGCTCTCACTTCGGAGATCATCGGAGATTTTAGTGAAGACATAGATGTCACAGGTAGTTATGGTGCTGCTTGGTCGGATGTAGAAGGAGCTTCCTATTTCTCTAATAATAAAACTGGAAAAATCTACAAATTTGATTTTGATAGTGTAGGGGAGGTCACAAGTGTAACTCACGTTTCTACAGGTCAACCAACTAACTCAAATGATGGGATGGGCTGCTTTTACTCTCTTCCACCATTTGAGACTTCTTGTAACGATGGTCTGGATAATGATGGAGATGGCTTTGTAGATTGCGCTGATCCGGACTGTGCCACAACAGGTTTTTGTCCTCGTATTGATTTCGATCTAAGAAGTTTAGATATAGCGGGACCTAAGAGTATCGTGCCCATTCACATCACTTTTATAAATAGTAGCCAAATTGCAGCTTCAGACTACTCTTTTGAATTACAGATGCCAGATGGGTTTTCTTTTTTGGCAGACACCTTAGAAATGTTAGGATCATCAACCTTTGATGTAGTTGATGTGCCAACAGAAGGCGAAGGGGGCAATCTGAGTTGGAATTCTCTTAATTTACCAGTGGGAGATACTATAATTTTATCAATGTCTCTTCTTGTAGACGCCGATATCGAAAGTGGTATTTATAATTTTGAAGCTTCATGTCTTGGAGTTTTAAGCACGCCGATTTCATTCGTCCATGAACTTGTGATAGATGAAAGCATATTTTATAATCCTGCTCCATATAGTTGTGAGCCATCCTTTTATCAGGTTTATAAAAAAAGAGGAGAACCAAATGTTTTTGGAAAGTTAAATCCTGATAATGGCACTTATGAACAATTGTCTATTATCGATCCTCAGGCTAACGGTCTAGGGTACGATGTGAACTCTGGATTTGCATATGGATCTGATGGACAGAAATTTATAAGATTAGATAAAGATGGCAATGTCGCTTACCTAGACCTGGATTTTGAAAACAAAGTATTCGTTGGAGATGTCGACACCTTAGACCATTGGGTCGGTAAAGTTGGTTCTGACTTAGTCGTTGTCGATCTTAATAAAATAGAATTAATAGAGACTAGAGTTAATCAAGGTATGCCGGGTTGGGATATGGCCTATAATCGAGATGGCAATTTTTATGCAGTTCACAAGGATATATTATACATGCATGATGCTGAGACTAAACTATCTCGAGAGGTGGGCGTGTTATTAGGGGATGCTATTCCTAAGAGTGGTCATGGGGCTCAGTGGACAGGCGCTGATGGTTATCACTATATTTCGAACAATGCTTCTGGTCAAATATATCGTATTGATATAGAAACAAGAGAAGCGACTCTTTGCATGGTTGCAGAGCCAGGATTACAATTTAATGATGGATTTGCTTGCCCGCTAGAGATAGCGCCCGTATTTTCCTATGACTACGGGGACTTGGAGGTATTTCCAGTTGCGCGACAGTTGGTTTATCAACAAGACATTGCTGAAGATGAGGTGCCCGACTATAAGATGGTCTGGTTAGGAGATCGAGTCACAGAGGAGACTCTTGATCCATCTAATAGCGAAGCAACCGGAGATAGCGGTGATGACGGGGTTGGAGTGCCCATCATTACTCAATCTGGAGATGAACTTCAGTTTGATCTTAAAGTTTCTTCTAATACAGAAAACCTCGATGCCTATTGGGGTATATGGGTTGACTGGGATTTAGATGGTAATTATGAATCTTTTCGTGGCGGTTCGTCTATTATATCTGATATCGCTACTATTCAAGCTCATGTAGAAATACCACAAAACTATGCTAGTAACCTATATGGAGTAAGAACGAGGGTTTCTTTAGGCGCTCTATCAGAAGAACTATTCTCCGGAGATGTATTTGAACCAGGAGAAGTGGAAGATTATATCTTTTCTTTTTCTAACGAAGAGCAATGTTCTAATGGGATAGATGATGATCAAAATGGTCTCATTGATTGTGAGGATCCTATATGCATAGATGTGTGTGATTTTGGAAAAACCACAACTGGAGAAAAAGGTGGGCTAGAGAGCAATGGTAACTTAATTTCTAGGATTTCTGAGTCCATGTTTCGGAAGAAAAGGTTTACAAGATCTGGACAGAAGAAACTAGAAATGTTTGTACCAAGAGAAAATCAAAGCAAAAGCAACCAGTTGTCCTTAGATGGTCTTATACCCTATGAAGCTATTCCAAATTCTGAAGTATATGTAAGTACGCCTGACCATCTAGTCGGCATTACGAATGCAACGGAGCTGCTCTCGGTTGATGTTTATCAACGTGACAAGAGAGTAGCAGTCGCTCTTTTGCTTAATACTGAAGATCGAGTCTATGAGCATACAAAGTATGTCTGTGATAGGCTGTCTGGAGCTTCTATAGACGATATGTTTCGCTTTAAGATCGACGGAGTTCATGAATTTACAATTATTAAAATTCGGACTGTTGAAGGAGATGTCGAATACTCTACAAGCTTTAGTTTTCGAACAAGTGATGATGACGGACTAGTAGTAGAAAGCCATTGGGGCCTTGGAAGTTATCCCGACTCAACTAGCTATACGAATGTTCAGTTATGGGCTAATAGTACAAACTTTCTCATAGCGATGTGCCAAAGCGTATTAGATCAAGCTCAGTCTTATAGTGATATAGTTGATTATAAAATAGGTCTAATGCCAGAGGTCTTTGTAAAATCTGGAAAAGTAATTAGAGATAGTCTAGAGCTCGTTTTTTCTAACAAACATGGTCTAGAATATTTAAATGGTGCGGGGTATGTTTCTTATTCTGAAACTTCAGAACAAGAAGAGTTTGACATACGGTTTGATTTATCCGGAGCCTCTGAACAATTGATTAAATTACCAATGAACTTTGCTTACTATATAGGTATTACTTTTTTTCATGAAAGTATCTCTACACCTGATATGATTTTTATAGCAGAGGGTGCATGGGGCTACAATTTAGATGGTAATAATGAAGCTGTTGAGAGTTTTGATATCCTCCCTGGCGGAAGTCTTGGTGAAGATAGGTTTCGAGTGAATCGATCTCTACAAATGAGTGGTGAAGTCAGAGACTACATATCAATCTTCAGATCATTTACACCAAGATTCGAGGGAGTTGATCTGGAAAGATTTGAAGGTCTATCTTTCAAAGCTGCCGGCAATGCTACGTTAGAAATTGTACCAGTTAAGGCTGGAGTGCAGGATTGGGCGAATCAAGCAAAGTTTATAATCGATCTCGAAGAGGAAGAACAATATTTTGTCTTAGAAAAAGATTTCTTTCTAAATAATAAAGGACAATCAGCGACATGGGAAGATTTGAATATGATAGTTATCAATGTCTTAGGGGATAAAGAATCATCTCAAGAATTTAATATCTCTTTGTCTGACCTTTCTTTTGGGTGGAATGTCGATGAAGCTCCTTATCTAGTTAAGACAGAGATGGGTATCGTTGGGCCTCTATCACATGATCATGTGGCGAGTATCTACGATGGCACTCTAATAGATTCAGTTGTGATAAAGGCAGGTGTGCAAGATCAGTCGATTAATCTAAACGTTCAGAATCGATCTTCGTCAGTCCTATATGTTGAAGATATTTATATCGATAGTCATACAGGAGAGTTCACTGTAAAAGACTTTGTGCCCCAAGAATTGCGAGATGGAGATGTGTATACAATAACGGTGGGATATCAACCTGTGACCTGGCCTTCTCAGTCCATAGCCAATGTCACTTTGTATCTTTCCACAGATGATGGTTTAGAAGAGGTAGAAGTACAATTGAAGGGAAGGTCTTCTTGTGTAGATCAAGACCATATTAACTCGAAAGACCTTGCTAACGGAAGAGATTTATTTAAAGCGAAAAGTACTATTAGTGCAAACGCTAATACGGGCATCGTTGATATATTGACGCTCATGGCAGGCCAGAATATAGATATCCTTCCAGGATTCGAAGTGCCAAGTAACAATGAAATTTTGCTGATCACAAGTGATGGTTGTCAAGAATAAATTATGATGAGAATTTCTAGACGAGAAAGACAAGTGCTAACTGATATGTCATATGGCTATACTATCAAGGAGATAGCCGATAGGCTTTGTCTAAGTCCACATACGATCATAAGTCACCGAAAAAATCTATATGAAAAGTTAGATGCTAAGAATGCTCCATCTCTAATTAGGCTTGGTTTTCAGTTAGGTATTCTCAATGTAGTAACAGAATGCCATAAACCTCAAGCGTATAACAATGGATTGCTCAGTACGCCACCTGATGATCTAACTTGTCATTTGTAAAGTAGATGACATTCGATTATAATACGAGATTATTAGTAGAATGTAGCTATCTGCCAAAAACAGAAAGAAAAGTACTGAAAAAAGAAAATGACTTTTGTCATCGTAACAAGCTCCTCATCTTTGAAGTAGAAACCAATTGAATCGTTAGATAAGTATCTCCTTAACCCCGAATAACAATTGAATCATCATTTGATCATCGACTTTAGGATAATTAACCCCTTTCTTAAATGTTGATCATAATAATCGCTGATTGAACAAAATTGTTGAGATACAAAAAGTGTGTTGTGCAAGTTGCCTTTAACTGCCTCTTGCCTTCACACTTTATTTATCTTAGAGTAATGGCTTATCTAACTGTACTTAAAAAGCTACTTACCTTTTCTGATAAGCTACCTTCTTTTTCTAGTGCGCGGATGAACGCACTCCCGATGATAGCACCTTGAGAATAAGAACACGCCACGTCATATGTTGCCTTATTGTGGATGCCAAAGCCTATTAGTCTAGGGCTTTTCAATTGCATTGAATTGATATGATTAAAGTACGCCCTTTGCTGATCAGAGATATCATCAGCCGATCCTGTGATGCTGGATTTGGAGACTACATAGATAAATGCACTGCTCAACTCATCCGCTAGCTGGATGCGTTCATCGGAAGTCTCGGGAGTAATCAAAAAACTGATAGTAAGGTTGTACTTCTGAAACAACGCTTCATACTCATCCTTATACACATACATAGGCATGTCTGGGATGATTAGTCCATCTATACCAGCTTGGCTCAGATCTCGCAGAAAATTTTCTGATCCATATTGCATCATCTGATTAAAGTAACCCATAGCGATCATGGGTATCTCGGTGTAGGATCTTATTTCATTGACTTGAGCGATGAGAGTCTTCAAGGTCATTCCATTGGCTAGCGCTGTCTGACTACTTTCTTGGATCGTCTTGCCATCGGCAAGAGGGTCAGAATATGGCATGCCGAGTTCTATCAGATCGACTCCGTTATTACTCAGGTGCTTGGCGACCTTTACAGTATCTTCTAGATGTGGATGTCCAGCAGTGAAGTATACATTAAGGATGCCTTCCTTCTTCTTTTCGAATAATTCTTTGATTCTATTGCCCATGACTTAGTGATCACTTTTGTGATGACCTTTTGGGTCATTGAGATAATCGATATATGTGGCTAAATCCTTGTCTCCACGGCCACTAAGATTGACGATAACTATATCGTCCTCTTGTAGTTTCATCTGGCCAAGTATGGCAAGTGCATGTGCTGTCTCAAGTGCAGGTATGATACCTTCTATCCTTGATAACTCAAGAGCTGCTTGGAGCGCTTCTTCATCCGTAGCGCTGTATACTTGAGCACGACCTGTGTCTATAAGGTGGGCGTGTTGTGGGCCTATACCAGGATAATCTAGACCTGCACTGATAGAGTAGGGCTCTACGATCTGGCCGTCTTCCGTCTGCATAAGTAAAGTCCGACTTCCATGGATGATACCCTTGCTACCTAGGACAGAAGTCGCTGCAGACTCTCCTGTATGTATGCCTTTGCCGGCAGCTTCTACGGCTATCAACTTGACACGATCATCATCCAGATAGTGATAGTAGGCACCTGCAGCATTGCTACCACCCCCGACGCATGCCACGACATAGTCAGGGTGATCTCTTCCTTCTTTTTGTTCTAGCTGCCACTTCATTTCTTCACTTATCACGGACTGAAATCGAGCGACCATATCTGGATAAGGATGCGGCCCAACTACAGATCCGATGATATAATGTGTTTCTTCAGGGTGGTTGATCCAATCTCTGATAGCCTCATTAGTTGCATCTTTCAGTGTTTTGCTTCCACTGAGAGCAGGTCTCACTTCAGCACCTAGCATGCGCATGCGAGCAACATTAGGCGCTTGTCGAGCGATATCTATCTCGCCCATATAGACGATGCAATTCACGCCCATCAATGCACACACAGTCGCAGTAGCAACACCGTGTTGACCGGCACCAGTCTCGGCTATGATTCTCTTCTTGCCTAGCCGCTGCGCGAGTAAAATTTGACCGATCGTATTATTGATCTTATGTGCTCCAGTGTGATTTAGGTCTTCTCTCTTGAGGTAGATCTTCCCCCCGTAAAGTTCTGACAACCTTTTTGCCAGATAGAGTGGTGTTGGGCGGCCGACATAGTCTTTCAGCAGCGCTTGAAACTCTTCCTGAAATGCTGGTTCTGCCACGATTTGCCTGTACTGCTTAGCGAGATGATCGATATTAGCATGTAACATCTCTGGGATGTAGGCCCCACCAAACTCCCCATAGTATCCTCTATTATCTACTTGATAAGTCATGTGTTTCTCTTTTTAAAGCTGTAGTAAAGCTTCGTACTTTTTCTATATTTTTTATGCCTGGCTCTTCTTCAAAGCCACTGTTTATATCTACTCCGATGAGCTTAGGATGATTGACTCTTTTGATTGCTTTTACGTCATCAGGGCCGATACCACCACTCAGAAAGAATGGTGTGCTCCCCTCATACTTGATGAGTTCAGACCAGTTGAACCTTTTACCTGACCCTCCATACACTTTCGTAAATGTGTCAAACAAAAAGTAGTCGGCAAATCCAAAAGCTTCTGTGATCTTCCAATCAAATTCTTCAGTAATGCGAAATACCTTGATGATCGGGATGATGGATTGTATGTCACGGCACATGGCCACTATCTCGTCTCCATGAAGTTGTGCATAATCAAGAAGATGTCTCTTCTTGGCATGCAGTATTTCTTCTTTACTCGATTTTACGAATACACCGATTCTTTTTTGATTTGGCACGATCTCGAGTTGATTTTCTCCGATGTATCTTTTTGAAGGTTTATAAAAGTTGATGCCGATCATATCAACATTGCAACTAGAGATACCTTCGTGATTTTGTTGATCTAGGATGCCACAGACCTTTACTATCATGCCGATGCTCTTTTAGTCATAAAATCAGCTATGAATGCACCACAAGAGACCCCGGGATCTGATTGCTTCATGAATTGTTCTCCTATTAAGAAACCTCTGAATCCATAATCGTAAAGCATAGCACAGGTGCCCGACTCGCTCAGGCCACTTTCAGCGATCTTAGGTTTCTCAGTCGGAAGCTGATCAAAGAGCTTCTTAGATCTTTCATAATCTACCTCGAAGGTGGTAAGGTCTCTGTTGTTTACACCTATCATCGCTACCTCATCACAGACCTTGTCAAGTTGTTCTGCACTATGCATCTCAAGTAATACTTCCATGCCAAGAGAACTGGCAAGGCTTGCTAGGTTTTTTACTTCATCCTTAGACAAAATCTCACAGATCAAAAGCATAAGGTCGGCACCAAGGGCCTTGGTTTCTAAGACTTGATACTCATCGATGATAAACTCTTTGCGAAGCAGAGGTGTTTGCCCGTGAGTCATTCTTGTCTGACTAAGAAAACTATCATCACCACCAAAAAAATGTGTATCGGTTAAGATGGAGACTGCGGATGCTCCTCCGGCGATGTATCCACTTACGACTTGTGATAAGTCGGCATCTAGGTTAATCGCTGATTTTGATGGACTTTTCCTTTTGAACTCGGCGATGACTCCTGAGGCATCCTTACTTTGTAGAACCTCAGTATAGCTATTTGTCTCTCTTTCAAAGTGTCGTGACCGCTCAAGTGTTTTGATGGAAGTTCGCTGCTTCCGGCTCTTCACTTCTTGACGTTTATGTGCTACTATGCGATCTAGGATGTGCATGAATTCATTTACGAAAGTGATAGTAACTTTTCTAATGAGCTCTTCGCCTTTCCACTTGCGAGGCTTTCCTTTGCTTCTGCCAAACTCGAGGCGATGTCAGACACTTCTTTAAAGCAGTCGATAGCCATAGCGCTATTGGCTAGGACTACATCCCTTTGAGCATCAGTACCCTTATTGTCAAGGATGTCTACAAATATTTTTTTGGCGTCATCGATGGTTTCTCCACCATACAGTTGTTCTTGGTGATAGTCGGATAGGCCGATGTCGGCTGAACTGACTAGAGATATCCCTCGATTATGCGACACCACTTTGGTTGGAGCGGTAAGTGAGATCTCATCGTATCCATCCATGCCGTGAAGGATCGTATGCTCGGTCTCGATATGGCGATATAGAGCTTCATATAATCTCAAGAGTTGAAGGTCAAATACGCCTACTAACTGGTGGGTCGGATTTGCTGGGTTGACAAGCGGGCCCAGCATATTAAAGAATGTCTTCAATCCAAGGGCCTTTCTGATAGGCCCTACAGACTTTAAGGCTGGATGGAAAAAAGGAGCATGCAGATAACAGATGTTGGCTTGGTGTAATTGCTTGAGAAGAGTGTCCTGATCATTAGTAAATGTATAGCCTAGACTTTGTAGGACGTCTGAAGAACCACAGTTAGAGGAGACACTTTTGTTACCATGCTTCGTCACCTTATATCCTGCACCAGCCACCACAAATGATGATATGGTAGAGATGTTAAACGTGTTCTTTCCATCACCGCCTGTCCCACAGACATCTATGGATTGCATGCCGCGTGTGTCAACCTTGACACACAGGTCTAATAAAGCATCTCTAAAACCACCGAGTTCTTCCACAGATATGCTTCGCATCATAAAGACAGTAACAAAAGAAGCTATTTGTTCTGGAGGGTATTTGTCTTGAGTGATATCTGTGAGTATGCTCTTGGCTTCTTCACTACTAAGTTTTTCGTGCAGCGTGAGCCTCTTTAGTATTTCTTTCATCTTATAAGCTCAAGAAGTTGGTAAGTATGATTTTGCCTGCCGGGGTCAATACCGACTCTGGATGAAACTGCACTCCATAAATGGGCTTGTTCTTATGGCGCATGCTCATGATCTGTCCATTATCATCAATCGAAGTCACGATGAACTCATCACTAAGCGTATCAGATTGGATGACCCATGAGTGATATCTACCAGCTTCAAATGATGACGACATATTTTCAAGAAGGATACAAGGCTCAGTGGCTTTCATCTCTGTAGATACTCCATGATAAACGCGATCCAGATTTTGGAGGGTTGCGCCATATACTTCTCCTAAGGCTTGATGTCCAAGACAAACCCCAAGAACCTTTTTGCCATCGAGATGTTGGGCTATCACCTTTTTAAGATCACCAGCCTCTTCTGGGATACCTGGTCCTGGAGAAAGTATGATGTACTCGAAGTTATCGATAGTGTTGTAGTCGATCTGATCATTGCGCCATACAGTTATATCATGACCTAATATCTCTTCTACAAGATGCACGAGGTTGTAGGTGAATGAATCGTAGTTATCTATGACTAGTATCTTTTTCATCTTTACTTAGTTATACAAAGTTTCGGCCAAGCTCAGCGCTTTTTCAAGTGCAGCTAGTTTGTTGTTAACTTCTTGAAGTTCTTTTTCTTCATCACTATCTATGACGATGCCTGCTCCGGCTTGTCTGATGAGTAGGTTGCCTTTGCTGAGGAAGCTTCGTATCATGATAGCATGGTTGAGATCTCCATTAAAAAAGAGTAAGCCTATACCCCCTCCATAGTATGACCTCGCTGGCCCTTCATAACTTTCGATGAGCTGCATGGCTTTGTACTTCGGCGCCCCAGATAACGTGCCTGCGGGAAACGTGTCCGCAAATATGTCGAACGAATGTGCATTGGATTTTAACTCTCCGGTGACTTTTGATACGAGATGTATCACATGGCTGAAGTATTGGACTTCTTTGTATTTGTCCACAACTACCTTTCTGGTATTTCTGCTGAGATCATTGCGAGCAAGATCTACTAGCATGACATGCTCTGACGTTTCTTTTGGGTCATTTTCTAGCTGTACGGCAAGCTTTTGATCTTCCTGTAGATCACCCGTCCTTCTGAATGTTCCAGCTATCGGGTGAATCTCTGCAAGACCTTCTTTGACAACTAGTTGTGCTTCTGGTGAAGAACCCATGATCCGAAATTCTCCATAGTCAAAGTAGAAGAGATATGGGCTTGGATTGATGGAGCGGAGTGCTCGATATACCTGAAAATCATCGCCGACATAAGGCTGATAAAACTTCCTGCTCAAGACGATCTGGAAGACATCGCCTCTCTGACAGTGCTCCTTTCCGAGCTGCACCATCTTTCGAAATTCCTCGTCTTTTAGATTGCTATATCCTTCCCCGTTCTTCTCAAATGCAAAGGTTTGTACATCTTGGCGTTGTATCTTTTTCTTGATATCGGCGATACGATTTTCTTCACCCTCAGGGACATGATCTATGATATGCATGACCTCATGAAAGTGATCAAATACGATCATATATCTGTAAAAATCATAGCGTATACTAGGTATGTCTTCTTTGGATTTTTCTGGGTCAAAACTGATGTCTTCGAAGTACTGTACGGCATTGTATCCCGAGTAGCCAAGTATCGCACTGAACTTGTTGATATCATGATCTTCGTCATAAGTGATGGTGATATCATCCATAAAGCTTTTGATAGCTCTCCGGATGTCAAATTCTGTGGTAGTCACCCCATTCATAGCGAGAGTTCCGTTTTTCACTTCTAGGGTAGAAAGACGATCGAAGGCTATAAAAGATAAACTATCCTCTTTAGTGGCATACGTCGAAGTCTCAAGTAGGACTGTTCCGTCATATGCATCTCGCAACTTGAGATATAATCCTACGAGCGTATGACGATCACTAAGTATGGTTGCTGAGTATGTATGATAATTCATAAGTCTAATCAGATATAC
>CAYYBR010000073.1:0-17760 GCA_964470035.1 uncultured Saprospiraceae bacterium | reverse complement strand
ATTTCACTATCGATATAAGGTGAGTAACTATTTGTTTTTATGAGTTCATTCTAGGGTCCATGTTGAAAGAACAACGAGAAGTAAATAACTAAGGGATTCCTCTAGTTTACAGGATTTTCTGCTGACAGAATCCAACAAACTCTACCGGTAAATCGTATATGTAAAGACCGAAAAAATCCATAAGCATGAGATATTTAGCATTCGTAAGTCTACTCTTCATCATCAGTTGTTCGTCAGACTCTGATTGTAACAATGCATTTGGGACCCCATTTGAAGTAAGAGAAGGACGTACTTTCTGTCTTCCTGATAATTCTAGCATCATCGTAGATGATATATCTGAAAGTTATTGCCCATGTTTTGCTGACTGCATATGGGAAGGAGAAGCTGTCATACAGTTTAGAAGAATAGATGACGATGGACAAGAAACTTCGGTTACCATCAACGAAATAAGAAATGAAGATAATCCTGAATGGGCAAGAATCACTGAAGTCCTTGTGACTGAGACATGTGACCCAGATATAGGGTCTATATCTATGGTTATCCTAAGATAGAAGTCTTTGTCGAAAGTAGTTCTGAGCCATTATCTTGCAATCTATGAAATGGCTGAAGATCATACTGATATCTATAGCTGCCATCTTAGTGCTAGCATTCATCGCTTTTCAAGTGATAAAACACAAAGCTAAGGATGGGTGGGCACGGTATGAAACTGAAAAGCCCTCACTGAATATAGATGAGGATCGTCCAGCTATCCTCCACTTTACCAAGACTACAGGTTGGCGACATAGCAGCGCCATTGAAGCATCTAAGGCATCCCTTCTAAAGTTATGTGAAGCAGAAGGGTGGCAGCTTCACCAAACTGAGGAAGGGGGAATATTCAACAAGGAGCAACTAGATCTCTTTGAGGTAGTGATATGGGATAACTCTACTGGTCCTGTACTAAACGCTACTCAACAAGCAGATTTTCAAAATTATATAGAGACTGGAGGAGGTTATGTAGGCATCCACGGAGCTGGAGACTTTAGTCATAATAAGTGGTCGTGGTATACAGATCAACTCATCGGAGCAGAGTTCAGTCATCATCCTATCAAAAACCAAATCCAAGAAGCAACAGTCTTCTTAGCCGAATCAGTTGATAGTTCCTGGACCACACCACCAGTCTGGTTACATAGTGATGAGTGGTACATCTTTCACGAAACACCAGCAAACAATGGCGCTCAAGTGATTTATCAGATAGATGGCACAAAGATAGACCCCAATGGAGACTTATTATTTCTGGTATCGGGCTTTGATTATGGCATGGGACTCGTACATCCAGTAGCCTGGACTAATCAAGTAGGACAAGGACGTTCATTCTACACTTCTATAGGACATACTGCCGAGACTTTCAGTAATAAAAACTTCGTACAAATCCTCGCTAGAGCCATCAAATGGGCAGGTAAAATTGATTAGAAATAAAGGAGGTATTTACGACAGTGATATGATAGCTTTTGATTATATGATTTAACTACCTTTGGCGCGTTAAAATCAAGAACCTTATGGCAAAATCAGTCGCCACACTATGCGCAGATAACATTCGTGTACTTTCTGCCGCGATGGTAGAAAAGGCAGCTTCGGGACATCCAGGAGGCCCGATGGGCGGAGCAGACTTCATCAATATACTTTACTCAGAATTTTTAGAATTCGATCCAGATGATCTGGCTTGGCCATTTCGCGATAGGTTCTTTTTAGACCCTGGTCATATGTCAGCGATGCTATATAGTCAGCTGACGCTGATCGGAGCGCTCAAGATGAATGATCTAAAAAACTTCAGACAGTGGAAAAGTCCCACGCCTGGACATCCCGAGGTGGACGTACAACGCGGTATCGAGAATACCTCGGGCCCACTCGGTCTTGGTCATGCTTTTGGTGCTGGAGCTGCGATAGCTGAGAGATTTTTATGTGCCAGATTTGGAGAGTGGATGAGCCACTATACCTACCTATATATCTCAGATGGTGGTATCCAAGAAGAAATATCTCAAGGTGTAGGTCGCATCGCAGGATTTCTTGGCCTCGGAAAACTCATCATGTTTTATGACGCTAACGATGTACAACTATCCACACGCGTAAGTGATGTGATGTCAGAACAAACTGCAAAGAAGTACGAAAGTTGGCATTGGCATGTCGTGACTATAGACGGTAATGACCCTGCGGCCATCCGCAAGGCCATCAGAGAAGGAAAATCTATAAAAGATAAGCCAACCTTGATCATCGGAAATACTGTGATGGGTAAAGGCGCACGCAAGGAAGATGGGTCATCACACGAAGGTATGGTCGAGACACATGGTAAACCACTGGGTAAGTCTAAGGCGTCATACGCTCAGACTATAACAGGGCTAGGTGGTGATCCAGACGACGCTTTTATGATTTTCCCTAAGGTAGCTCAACACTATGAGAAAGTACTAGAGCGCAAGCGTAAGGCAGTGCAAAAGAAAAAGGACAAATACAAAACTTGGAAGTCGAAGAATCGTGCATTATCAAGAAAGCTCAATTTGTTTTTATCTGGAGACCTGCCTACTAAGGTAAAATGGGACAAGATCAAACTAGGAGAAAATGAAGCTACTCGCAATGCCTCTTCTAAGGTCCTCTCTTACCTCGCTGATAATGTAGAAAACATGATCGTCTCCTCGGCTGATCTTTCTAATAGTGATAAAACTGACGGCTTTCTCAAGAAAACGACGGCCTTTACTAAGGGAGATTTTTCTGGTGCATTTTTACAAGCAGGTGTATCAGAACTGACCATGGCTGGACTTTGCACCGGTATGGCCTTACACGGTGGTGTGATACCTGTCTGTGCGACATTCTTTGCATTTTCGGACTACATGAAGCCTGTATTACGGGTTGCTGCTTTGATGGAAACTCCTGTCAAGTTTTTATGGACGCATGATGCCTTTAGAGTAGGTGAAGATGGACCTACCCATCAACCTATAGAGCAAGAAGCACAGTTAAGGCTATTAGAAAAAGTCGATAATCACTCAGGTAAATCATCATTCATAGCACTGCGCCCTGCAGACAGTGCGGAGACAGTAGCAGCTTGGAAGATCGCCTTGGAGGCAAAAGATAGACCTGCGGGATTGATCCTCTCAAGACAGAATATCGAAGACGTCCCTACGATGAAGGGTCTCTCAAGGCTAAAACATGCGATGAATACTTATCGTGGTGCGTATCTCATACAAAAGGGTACCGAAAAGCCACATGTCGTTCTTTTGGCTAATGGCTCTGAGGTCTCTACCCTAGTTGGCGCAGCCAAAATCTTAGAAGAAAAGAAACTCAAAGTGAGAATTGTATCAGTGCCTTCGGAAGGTCTCTTTAAGAGCCAACGAAAGAACTATCAAGCTGATTTACTGCCTGCTAATATACCTACCTACGGTCTTACAGCTGGGCTCCCAGTGAACTTAGAAGGACTTGTAGGAGCTAACGGTATCGTTCAAGGTATGACTCACTTTGGCTACTCTGCACCGTATAAAGTGTTGGATAAGAAGTTTGGCTATACTCCAGAGCACGTAGCAAAGGAGGTGCTGAAGATGCTGGGCAAGTAAGATGATAGCCTCTTCTTACTCGCAAGAGTACCTGTGTTAGTATGCCTCAACCAACTGGATTGAGGATCGTTTTTAATACTTACTATGTTACATTGTTTACGCCCGCAAGCTCGTCGTTTGCGGTTCGCTCAGAGAGGTGCTCTTGCGCCTAGGGTATCGGCTATGCCGATACTTCTTAGCTCATAACCTCGAAGACCTGCACGCGTGAAGTAGTTTCATAGAAGATGGAACCAAAAGTGCCAGACCACTTTTGTGAGGGTGCCTCAACCAACTGGATTGAGGATCGTTTTTATGCAAATACATCAAAATGTCAAGATGACCACAACCTCAGTTGAGGAAATAAAAAAAGGTCTCCAACCACGAAGACCTGCATAAAACCCAAATAAACCAATTGAAAACAATCACCACTAAGACGCCAGTGAGGTCTGTACCCACATTTTAAAGTGTGCCTTCGTCAAGTGGGAGTCATATGAGAAAATAACAAGTTCATAAGTGCTTAAAGTAGAGTGACTAATACATCCCACTATATCTATTGAATTTGCACAATTATCGTTGGGCTGAATAAAATTCGATGCATTTAAACCTCATAGAAGCCTATAAAGATAAAAGACAGTAAAAACCACAATGACAACAAGGCCTGTATAGGCGAGTATAGTCAATCCTGCTTTAGGTTGTAAATCATATGGAACAGCTTCGCTTTTTATCGCTCGAAGATTTAAAAATGCAATGACGGGCGAAGTCAGAAAGCTTAAAATTGTAGCGAACTCAAGTATTTTGATCATACTGGCGGCTGAGAAGTAAAAGAGCAGAAAGCCGCCTAACCCCAGCAATGGAAGAAGAATTTTATAATTTCTACTTAAGGTTTTATTTCTCTCCGACCCTGTGTTTGGTTTACTCTTTAACTCTTCTAGGCTAATCACAAAGCTTCGAGAAAATGCATCCATAACAGTAATGAGAGTTCCATAAATAGTTCCGAAAGCCGCTATAGCAATCACCCAATACGACCACTGGCCTAGATTTGTCGTGAATACCGCTAACAACTTCTGTGAAAACTGAGTTGTATTACCCTCTAATAACATCCCCGTGCCATAGACTGTGTATGCTCCGATAATCAGAAACATAATTGCTAAGACAGTAGTGAAAACAAAACCAAGGTTAAAATCAAACAGACCTTCTCTTAGCGACGGATGATACTTTGTTATTTTCATCTTTTCCACAACCCAAATACTATTCATAGTTGAGGCCTCCATGCCTGCCGGCATCCAACCAACCAAACTCACCAGCAAGGCTAGCCCTGCACCTTCTAATATAGAAGGTCTTGTAAAATCATCAATACGACCGGCACTCCCCTTCATCATAACGGCGATAAAAGCTATGCAAACTGTTATAACTAATATGACCGACAGTATTTTAATAAAATTGTCAAGGATAGAATAACTACCAAAAAACAATATGGTCACTGAAATAAATAATACGAGCCCAGCCAAAAGCTGAATGGAGATATCAAGTCCTAACGTAGTACTAAGCAGGCCGGCACATACAGCACCTATGGCACCAACTACTGCAAACATATTAACAGTGATAACACCAAGGTAGAGAAGCAAGGGCACCTTTCCTTGTGAGCTATACGCGCTGATTAGCGTTTTTTTAGTGGCTATCGCATATCGCGTACCAAACTCATAAAATGGATATTTAAAAATCAGAGTAGATAGTATAACCCAAAAAAATATCATCCCGTGATGTGCGCCAGCTCTTGTAGATAAAACAAGGTGAGAAGTTCCGATAGCGGAACTTGCAAATAGCAATCCAGGTCCAATGACCTGGAGTATATTCCGTTTTTTAGTATTAGAAACTTCTGGCATAAGGAAGGTCTTTCTTATTTCTAATCAGTTGATGCTCTTCCTCAATCATCAATTCAGAGTGTGAGACACAATCAAGTCATCATTAAGTTAATATCCTCAATCTTTTCTAAATGATCAGTGAAAAGAAATGCACCTGTATGAAAATATACAGATGCACTCCTTAATTCTAAAAAGAAAATACTTATTCTAAAAATTATATTTCACTGATGTGAACCAGTTTCGTGGGCGCGCAAATATACCGTTGGCATAGCTGAGTGTTCCATTAGAATCTCCAGCCACTAAATAACGTGAATCTGTAAGATTTATAATTCCAGCGACAATATTAATCTTACGACTCTTAGAGGTATAAGTTATTGATGCATTAACATTATTATAGCCGTCCTCAAAAACAAAGTCGTTATTAGCAGGCTCAAAATGAATGTTATTTTGTGAAGTGATATCCACCCTTGGGAGAAGTGAACCTGCCTCACCTATACCAAACAAGTAAGAAACACCGATATTATAACTGCTAGTTGGTGTTCTGATGAGATTATCCTCAAGAGTAAATTCATTAGTATTTGCATCGAGAGATTCATATGAGGCATCGAGCAACCCAAGTGAACCACTTACTATGAAGTTGTTGATCGGCGACCAATCAAGCTCTAGTTCCAGCCCGTTTATAGAAGCTTCAGCTCCATTAAAAGTAACTGTTGCGATCTGCCCAGGAGGGTTGCCTTGTACTTGGATATTTTCGTAATCCGCTATAAATGCTGCGATATTGAGTCTTAAATCTGCTGCAGGAATGAAAGTCTTCAGACCTATTTCAAAATTAGTGACATTCTCTGGATCAAAAGTCGTCGGTTCATTATCGACAGTAGGGCTCGTATATCTTGAGTCAAACCCTCCACTCTTAAATCCAGTTGATACTGAACCATACACATTGGTATTATCAGATACGTCATATGCTGCTATGCCTCTCCATGTTACTCTAGAGAAATCTAACTCTCTAAAGCCTTCAGTAATAAATCTCGGAGTTGGATGATTCTCAGCAAATGAATTTGGATTAAACCTCTTAGTCTCTGTTGTAAAGCGCAGCCCGCCAGTAAGGTGAAATCTTTCGGTTAGATTAAAGGTCGCCTCACCAAACAAGGCAAAACTGGAGTTATCTATCTCTCCACCGGACAAAAGTGGGAATGTAGGGATAAATGGTAATGCAGAAGCTTCGACATTAGCGAGATCTGATCCTGTCTCATTGAAAAAATATAAACCTGTGACGAAATCAACTGCATCAGAGCTACCTGTTAATTGCAATTCTTGCGAAAACTGTGATTGATCATATTCATTCTGAGTTTGGAATAATACTACAGGACTACCATCAGATCCTCTCGTAAAGCTCGACTTCAAGTCTCTAAAAGATGTGATAGATTTTAAACTCAAAATATCATTTATGTCATACTCTCCTATGAGCGCAGTACCAAATAGATTCACTTCGCTGAAGTTGGGCGCAGTTTCATTAGTTGTAAACTCTTCTGTGCTTACTGTATTCTGGAAGCAGGCAGGATTTCCACTTTGTGGGCAGAGTGTATCCCCTACTATGTTGTTATTGTATAAAGTAGCGAAGACACCATTAGGATCCAATTGCTCTTCTGCCGCTCCTCTCTCATTTTCTAAGGTATAGTCAAAATTAAATCGCAAGCTAAACTTGTCAGATGGTTCGTATAGAAAGTTTGCCCTACCCCCAAAAGAGTTATCATTGCCAAGATCATCTCCAGCTATTAGTCTTTCTACATAACCATCCCTTCGATGATACTTTGCACTGAATCGAGCCTTTAATGTGTTGGAGAAAGGCACATTAAGAGATCCTTGCAAGCCCAATCTGCTAAAATCACCAGTTGTCGCTTTTATAAATCCTTCAGTCTCATCACCTGGATCTTTGGAGGTTAAACTTATCGCACCACCTATAGTGTTTCTGCCAAACAAACTACCCTGAGGACCTCTCAATACCTCCACGCGAGCGGGATCTACTAAATCTAATACTCCCCCAACAGTCCTGCCCATATAGACACCATCTACATAGATCCCAACACCAGGGTCCAGCGTCTGTAAGAAGTCATTCTGGCCGACACCTCTGATGTACACAACTGCCGCAGAAGGAGAACCTGAAGTAGTACCCGCAAAAGAGAAATTCACATTAGGAGCGATAGCTGCCACAGAGGATAAATCCTCGGCCTGAAGCGCCTCTAATTTTCTTCCGCTCACGGCAGTAATAGCGACAGGTACATCCTTGAGGGACTCCTCTCGCTTTCTCGATGTTACCACTACTTCTTCTAGGCTGAGTCCACTAACTAACTCTACGTTGATAGAAGAACTATTATCACTCACTAATACTGATTGGGTATTGTATCCTGTGTAGCTTATCTCTAAAGTAACAGGTAGTTCTTCTACGCTTAGGGAAAAATTACCATCAAGGTCGGTAGTTGTCCCTATACCTGTACCTACAACACGGACCGAAGCTCCTATGAGACCTTCTCCATCTTCATCTTTGACCGCGCCATTAATAATCTCTGCCGGCTCTGGTTCTTTTACTAGCTGACTTAGTTGTTCAGAACTACTTGACAGAACCTCCGTAGGTCGATTGAATAGCTTCAAGTTTCCTTCGGATTCAATCTTTTCTATTTCTTTAAAGTGATGTCTAAGTTTCGTGAGGTCAGAGACGGATTTGACAGACCTTTGAAAGACGACTATATATCTTTCCCCTATAATTTCATAATCCAAATCCAACGAACTTAATAGCCTATCCATCGCATCGCTTAACCTCTCATCTTCTAAGAGATCAAAATCAACTTTCACATCTTCGATCATAGACTTTTGATATGAAAAGAAGACGTTATAGGCCACTGCAAAATCGTCAAATATCTCTACGAGGGATCGCTCATCATTGGCGTGACTAGTATCTGCCATGATTGCGTTATTGCTGATCATCAAAAAACTTATCAGCAAAGTGATGTGGAGTTGGATTTTTTGATTCATTTTGTGTTAGTTTTTATTATCACGTAATAGAAATGTGCCGGATGGGGACTTCCAATACTCATCCGGTTTTTAATTTGTGTTAATCAATAAATATTTGTTTGCCCTTACGGGTCATTTTTACATTTAGCACCCTTTCTAGAATCGAAGTGGCCATATCCAAGTTGTCAACTGGGATAGCCACAGATCCCACCCTTTGCAAGAGAGCTTTATCCTTAATTATGAGATCTATCCCATAGATAGATTCTACCTCTATTAATATTTCTTTCATATGAGCGTCATTGATCCTCAGGACACCGTCTTTCCAGTTAGAGTGTATTTCTTCAGCTTCTTTGTACCGGTTGATGATCTTTTTGGTAGTACCTGAGTAGGATATAAACTCTCCTGGTTTGATATGCTCTACTTCACCCTGCAAATCGAGTGTTATATGTCCTTCTTCAAGAAACACCTCGGTGTGATCGTTTCTGGTATTCACATTAAATGTGGTCCCTAACACATCTACCTCTAGATCTTTTGTGATCACAGTGAACTTGACATTTGTGGTAGGTATTTTTTTGACTTTGAAAAACGCCTCACCTTTAAGCCATACTCGTCGAGTTATACCCTCTTCCCATTCTTCAGTAAGTGACAATTGAGTATTGGCATTGAGTTCCACTTGAGAGCCATCAGGAAGTGTTATTTCTTTCCATTCTCCATGTCCTGTAACATAATGTATCTGTGGATCTAGATTGACCTGAAACAAGCCATATGTAACTCCTAAGGCTAAGAGTACGATACATGCTGCAGCAAGTTTGTAATACCTGAATTTTTGGCTGATATGATTACTTAATCTATCAGCTTTAACCTGCTGTAACTCCTCTGATATTTCCTCTTTATAGACTAAGTCAGGTATATCTATTTTATCTGCTTGACGATGGAAAAAGTTATGAGTCTCTAGTAGTAATTGACGTGCTTCGTCCATCTTTACTTTCTGTTCCGGGTACCTATTTGCATAAGCGGTCCAGAAAAAATCTAAGGAAGTATCTTCGGTAAATAACCACTTTCTAAAGAACTCTTCCTCTACAAAGTCTAACACATTATAATCTCTATAGTCCTGAATTTTCATTCGCTTGCTTCGTTTTCTAACTCAAATTATCCCTGAGCAGATTAATCCTTTTGTTTTGTAGATGAATCGAATAGTCAATTTGTAACCTTTAAAAGTTCATTATTCCGAAATTTTTTTTGGCAAAGTTCGAATGTCCAAGCATTTTAAGTAGATTAGCATCGTATGAAAAGCGTGATCTAGTGCCTGTAAGGTGTGTAGGATTTCGTACTTAAAGCATCAATAGCGGTCTAACTTTATACAAGGCTATGGCTCATCACATAGATACAGAGGAACTTAAGAATCGCATCGCCAATGGTGATTATGCTGCTCTTAATGAACTTTATCGCCTGTACTATAAGAAGCTAAGATTATATGGTATGCAGTTCTCTCCGAAGCTCTTATCCCTAAGTGTTGAAGACTCGATTCAAGAACTGTTTCTTTGGATTACTAAAAACCATCAACAGTTAGGAAAAGTAGATAATCTCGAAGTTTATCTTTTCTCAGCTCTTAAGAGAAATGTCTATCAAGACATACATAAAACCAAGTCAAGAAAAAACTTAAGGGTTCTGTATTCCATCTATACGGCTGCCGATTCTCACGAAATATCAGACGAATCCAAAATCATAGAATCAGAAGATCGTCATCGTGACAAGCAACTTGTTGATCGTCTTTTAGAAGCGCTTCCATCAAAACAAAGAGAAGTGATCTACCTCAGAAATTACATCAATATGAGCTACAAAGAGATAGCTGATGTCATGAATCTATCAGAACAGGTAGTTAGAAACTATGGATATCGAGCGATGGAAAAATTGAAAAATCAGACGGTAGTAAAGAAGTCCATAAAAGGAGGTTAGCACAAGTGATGATCAAGAGGATTGATACAACTTGTAAAGTTGTGTGAGCACATATTCTTCCAATTCTCCTACTTACACCTTCACTGTAACTGCATTCTCCTCTTTTGAGGTAGACATCACAATCATACTTTGGACATTGCCTAGATCAGAGACAAGAGTAAGCTTAGTGAGTATGAATGTCTCATAAGCTTCGATATCTTTCACGACTACTTTGAGTAGATAGTCATAGCTACCTGATACCCGATGACACTCAAGTACTTCTTCAAAGTCATCTACGATTTTGACAAAGCGATCGAGATACTGCCTCGTATGTCCTTTCAATGTGATACCGACGAATATGGTCTGTTTATACCCCAAGCGACGTTTGTTTATGATGGCCATGTACTTGTCTATGTAGCCCTCACGCTGTAGTCGCTTGATTCGCTCGAAGATGGGTGTAGTGGTCATCCCAAGGCTCGCTGCGATGCTCTTGTGAGTCTGGTTGCTGTTTTCCTGAAGGAGGTTTAAGATACTTGCATCCGTTTTATCGAGGGTATAGGCCATCGGAAAATATTTCTACAAAGATCGGGCATTCTTTCCACATTTAGAATATAAAACTATCAAAAGCCATATTAGAAGAAAATTCAATTAGCATTTATGGAAGAGTAGAGAAATTATATGAACAATAAGTCATTTGACTGTATTTTAAGGAGGTAAAACCGCTGTCGAATGCTAGTTGAAGTAGAACTACCACGTCTTGGTGAAAGTATCTCCGAAGCGACCATCTTATCCTTCCCCAAGGATATAGGTGAGTTCGTTGAAGAAGGCGAAACCATCGTAGAGATAGCAACTGACAAAGTAGACTCTGATATCGTCGCTCCATGTGCCGGCACTATAAAAGAGATCCTTGCTGCACCTGATGATGTCGTTCCGATAGGTCAGATCGTCATTATCATAGATAGCGACGCCAGTAGTCAAAGCAAAAAGAAGACGTCCAAGCCAAAAAATAAAGTAGACAAGGTTCCTAAGCCGGGTCAGAAGAAAACTGCTGCGACAACATCTCCATCAAACTCTGCCATAACCAGACAGCAAGCAGCGACACATACAACCTCTATACCACAACAAGGAGAGGTTTTTTTATCCCCGTTAGTACTTAGTATCGCCAAGACCGAGAATCTCACCATGCATGAGATCCGTCAGATACGAGGTACTGGCACGAATGGTAGGATCAGAAAAAGCGACATCCAACTTTATCTCAAGAGCAGGAAGTATCCACTCCAAGATGGAAGCCCTCCGCCATCAGATGGACGGCGTGGAAGTATCAGTTTTCATAATCCTTTCTCTGACTTTCAACCACCGTCCGTATCATATGACCCAGATGTGGACCGGATAGAATCGATGGATCGCATGCGCGAGATGATAGCTGGTCATATGGTCTACTCTATGCAGACTGCTCCGCATGTAACCTGCTATGCCGAAGTAGATCTAACTAAGGTGGTAGAGTGGAGAAATGGAGTCAAGCAAGCCTTCCTCGATAACCATGGGTATAAGTTGACCTTGACACCCATATTCTTAGAAGCCATTGCTAAGGCTATCCAAGACTACCCCATGATCAATGTCTCTCTTCAAGGCAAAAAAATCATTCTGAAGAAGCATATCAATATTGGTATGGCCACTGCCATACCATCAGGTCACCTCATCGTACCTGTCATCCGCCATACTGACGAAAAAGATCTTACCAGCCTGGCTAAGGATGTAAATATCTTATCTGAAAAGGCAAGGACCAATACGCTCAAGCCAAGTGATGTACAAGGAGGCACTTTCACCTTGAGCAATGTGGGCACCTTTGGAAGCTTAACAGGTACACCTATCATCAACCAACCTCAGTCCGCCATCTTGGCAACAGGTATTATCAAAAAGAAGCCTGAAGTCATGACCTATGACGGCGAAGACCGCATCGAGATCCGCCATATGATGATCATGGCCCTCTCTTTTGACCATCGCGTGATCGATGGATATCTCGGTGGCTCATTCTTAAAAAGAGTAGCTGATAACTTGGAAGACTTTGACTCCAAAAGATCGATATAACTATGACAGCATTAACACTAGAAAGATTTAGTCAGAAAAGTAAGGTGGACAAAGACATACTACTTAAGGGTTTTCGATTATTCGCTGAAGCACGAGCTATGTCAACCCTTTATGAAGAGAACTTCAAAAAAGTCTCTAAATACGTACACGCGACTTCTAAGGGACATGAGTCTATACAGATCGCAGCGGGCATGCAACTGCATCCTCAGGACTACGCCTTTCCCTATTATAGAGATGATGCTATGTTACTGGGTATCGGCATGGAGCCACATGACTTGATGCTCCAGTTACTTGCTAAAAAAGACGACCCTTTCTCTGGTGGTCGCACCTACTATAGCCACCCAAGTCTGCGGGATGAGGACAAGCCTAAGATCCCACATCAGTCATCTGCTACTGGTATGCAAGCCATACCAGCTACAGGAGCAGCCTTAGGTATGCAATACAAAGAGCTCCTTCATCTGGATGATAAAAATAATCCAGTAGTCCTTTGCTCCTTAGGTGATGCATCCATCACAGAAGGTGAAGTAGCCGAGGCATTTCAGATGGCCGCCCTACGTCAGCTACCTATACTATATCTCATACAAGACAATGAGTGGAATATCTCAGCATCAGCCGACGAAGTACGCGCTCAAAATGCATACGAATACATACAAGGCTTTAAAGGCATAGAAGCCTTTAGTATAAATGGATCTAGCTTTATAGAATGTTATACAACCTTACAGCAAGCACTCAGCATCATCCGCGAAGAAAGAAGGCCTGTCCTCATACACGCTAGCGTTCCTTTACTTAACCACCATACATCGGGAGTCCGTATGGAATGGTACCGTGACGATCTAGAAGAGGCCAAAGCGAAAGATCCCTACCCAGTGTTCTTGCTAGAATTACTAGATCACGGCATAGACCAAGATACAATAGACAAGATCGAGCGTGCTGCTAAAGAAAAAGTAGAGCAACAATTTCAAAAAGCCATAGCGGCACCTGACCCTTTGCCAGAAGACTTATATACCCATGACTTTGCGCCAGCCGCCCATCTAGAAGAAGAAGGTGTAAGAACTCCTGATACTGGTAAAGAAGTCGTCATGGTTGATTGTGCACTCTTTGCGATAAAAGAGTTGATGGCTGAGAATAAAGAATGCTTGCTCTATGGTCAGGATGTAGGCCATAGGTTAGGTGGTGTGTTTAGAGAGGCGGCCACCTTGGCACAGACATTTGGAAAAGAGCGAGTCTTCAATACGCCGATACAAGAAGCTTTCATTATAGGATCTACAGTGGGCATGAGTGCTGTCGGTTTGAAGCCGATAGTCGAGGTGCAGTTTGCAGATTATATATGGCCTGGCCTCAACCAATTATTTACGGAAGTGAGCCGCTCTTGCTACTTGTCTAATGGCAAATGGCCGGTATCTATGATCTTGCGTGTTCCTATCGGCGCATACGGTAGCGGTGGCCCTTACCACTCGTCATCGGTAGAGTCGGTGGTGACTAATATCAGGGGACTAAAGATCGCGTATCCCAGCAATGCCGCCGACTTGAAGGGACTGATGAAGGCAGCTTACTACGACCCTAATCCTGTTGTGATATTTGAGCACAAGGGGTTGTACTGGTCGAAGATGAAGGGCACTGAGACCGCTAAAGCGATCGAGCCCGATCAAGATTATATTCTCCCTTTCGGAAATGCCCATATCGTCCAAGAAATCTGGAAGAATGATGATATCGAGACTCTGACCATAGTCACCTATGGCATGGGTGTTCATTGGGCCCTCAATGCGAGTAAAGACCTTGCAACACAAGTGGAGATCATCGATCTAAGGACGCTCCATCCTTTGGATGAAGAGACCATCTTTATATCTATAAGAAAAACAAGAAAGTGTCTCGTGTTGACGGAAGAACCTACTGGCAATTCATTTGCGAGGAGTCTAAGTGGCCTTATACAGGAAAACTGTTTTGAGCAGCTTGATGCACCAGTATATACGATGGGTGCTGAAAATATGCCTGCCATACCACTGAATAGTATCCTAGAAGAAACGATGATCCCTTCTGCAGCAAAAGTAAAATTGAAAATTCAGCAGATCTTAGATTACTAGGATTAAGAGATATGATGATAGAAGTATCCGTCTTGCGCTTTTAACCGACAGTATAATTAATCGATATTGTTCTTCTCACACCCTTTTTCAGATATCTCTGTTGATAGACAAGACATGTATGAAAATGAGATTAGCGCATGAATCGACATACTTATATCTTTTGCTCCATAAGTGCACTTTGTCTGAGTAGGACTATTTTCGCAACTCTGCCATATTAAAGTCAGGGGTCAGCATGCTTTCTAAAAAACAAGAAATAAGTAACTGTGCGGCAAGCCTCTTTCGCCAGAAAGGGTATAAAGCGACATCTATGAGAGACATCGCTGAAGCGATGAACATGAAAGCTGCAAGTCTGTACAATCACATCTCTTCTAAAGACGAATTATTCAGCGAGCTACTGCTAAAGATGGCCAAGCTCTTCACAAAAGGAATGGAAGAGATCGCAGCTTCTTCGCTTGATACTTCTGCTAAACTCGAAAGACTGATAGCACTGCATGTACAACTCACTATCGAACATACAGATGCCATATCACTTATAACAGGCGAATGGGTTCACCTCCCTCCCCAGCCGATGGAAGAGTATATCGCTCATCGAGATGCTTACGAAAAGGAATTTAGAGCCATTATCAATCAAGGGAAGAGTGAGGGACTCTATAGGGAACTGGACACAGATATTATCCTCTTCTCTATCTTATCTACCCTACGTGGGCTATACTCCTGGTACTCCAAAAACAAAACTTACAACCCTATCGAGCTTGAAAAACAGATTTTAGCTTGCCTAACTCAAGGAGTGAGGAAATAAATGCTTGTACGCTAAACTAATGTTTGTTAGTTTTGTAGTAATATTTGTTAGTAACTGATACTATGAGTACACTGTTCCATACAGTTCAAGTAAAAGAGATCCAAAAGACTACATCGAACTGTAGTGTGATTACACTAGATATACCAGAAGAGCTCGAAGAGACTTTTCAATATAAGCAAGGACAGTATATCACCTTCAAGGCGCTGATCGATGACGAAGAAATCAGAAGATCATATTCGCTATGTAGCTCACCTACAGAACACGCATGGAAAGTAGCTGTAAAAAAGATAGAAGATGGAAGATTCTCGACCTATGCCAATGATAGATTGAGAGAGGGTGATGAAGTAGAAGTGATGCCACCATTAGGAAAGTTTTTTACTGAAGTAGAGCCTACCGAGGAAAAAAACTATGTGGCATTTGCAGCAGGTAGTGGTATCACACCTATCCTTTCCATCATCAAGACCCATCTAGAGTTAGAGCCAGACAGTAGCTTTAAGCTATTCTATGTCAATAGATCTGTATCTTCTATCATTCTAAAGGAGGAGATAGAAGCATTGAAAAACAAATATGTAGATCGGTTTCAGGTGTTTCACTTCTTAACCCAAGAAGAGAGAGCTGCTCTTATGTTTAACGGCAGGATCACTACTGAGAAGTTAGATTTCATCACCAACCACCTCCTTCCTATAGCACAGATCGACGACTTTTTCATCTGCGGTCCAAAAGATATGATCTTCCTGATACAAGCATATCTCGAGAACAAAGGGGTGGACAAAAACAAGATTCATTTCGAATTATTCAACACACCGACATCAGGTGGTGTTAGAAAGAAGAATAAGGTCAAAGCGGCGACGGAGCAGATGACCCAAATAAAAATAAAGGAAGGAGGCATATACCATACGGTAGACGTCCCTACAGGGTCCATCAGTATCCTTGATGCCGCCTTAGATAAAAATATAGACCTGCCTTACGCTTGTAAAGGTGGCGTCTGTTGTACTTGTAGAGCAAAATTAACCAAAGGAGAAATAGACCAGCAAGTGAGCTACGGATTAGAACAGGAAGAGATAGATAGTGGATTTATCCTGACTTGCACAGCACTTCCTTTATCCAAAGAAGTGGAGGTCGATTTTGATGTATAAACTATAAAGTCATACTATGAAGGATATGGATATGAATGAGTTATTTCAGGATCGCATAGATCGCGACGAAGTAATAGAGCCTCGTGACTGGATGCCTGAAAAATATCGTAAAACCCACATCAGACAGATATCTCAGCATGCACATTCTGAGATCGTAGGTATGTTACCCGAAGGCAACTGGATCACTCGGGCGCCTTCTCTTAGAAGAAAGGTAGCACTCCTTGCTAAGGTACAAGATGAGGCCGGTCATGGTCTCTATCTCTATAGTGCTGCAGAGACGCTAGGTATCTCACGAGATGAGCTTTTTGATCAGCTTCATACTGGCAAGGCGAAATACTCAAGTATATTTAACTACCCCACCTTATCATGGGCAGATATAGGAGCCATAGGCTGGCTGGTAGATGGTGCTGCCATCATCAATCAAGTGATGTTGACAAGGACATCATATGGTCCATATGCTAGAGCTATGGTGAAAATCTGCAAAGAAGAGAGCTTCCATCAGCGCCAAGGATTTGAGATCATGATGACCCTAAGCAAGGGAACAGAAGTGCAAAAACAAATGGCTCAAGATGCGCTTAATAGATGGTGGTGGCCATCACTTATGATGTTCGGTCCTCCTGATGCAGAGTCGACACACACCGAGCAATCCATGAAGTGGAAGATAAAGCTCAAAACTAATGACGAACTGCGCCAGCAAATGGTCGACATCACCGTGGAGCAAGCAAAAGTCCTTGGATTAACGATACCCGACCCAGCACTTAAGTGGAATGAAGAACGCGGTCACTACGACTTTGGAGAAATAGACTGGGAGGAATTCTGGCAGGTAGTCAAAGGATATGGTCCTTGCAATAAAGAACGTCTAGCTGCGCGCAATAAGGCCTGGGATGAAGGTGCCTGGGTGAGAGATGCAGCTATAGCCTACGCAGAAAAACAAGCAGCAGCGGAGCAACTTCCGCTTGCCGTATAACTATGACCTAAGAACTAGAAGAATGAATAAAGAATGGCCCCTGTGGGAAGTTTTCATAAGATCTAAAAATGGGCTCGACCACAGACACGTAGGAAGTCTACATGCTACGGATAGCGAGATGGCACTAGAAAATGCTCGTGATGTCTACACCCGCAGACAAGAAGGTGTGAGCATATGGGTTGTAGAATCCAAGAATATCACTGCCTCAAATCCAGATAATAGTGATGAGCTTTTTGACCCCGCGATCGATAAGGCCTATCGTCACCCTACCTTTTATAAAATGCCTAAAGAAGTCAAACACATCTGATCATGGAGCAGAAGATATACGA
>CAYYBR010000072.1:6030-18129 GCA_964470035.1 uncultured Saprospiraceae bacterium | reverse complement strand
CAGCATAGTCCATCCATGTATCGTCACCTATAAAGCCAAGTACTTCTCCTCCTGTCTCACCTACTGGTGCAGGGTTAACCTGAGCATTAAATAGGTCAGTATAGTTTTCTGCCTCAATAAGACTAGGTATAGCTGTAAAATTAACCTCAGGCGTACCGATGCACTGGCAGAAGTTATTGAAAACATCATTTACTGTATTAGCATCTCCGTCATCGCAAGGATCGCCGACAGTACACGTTTGTTCGTCAGTCTTAAACTCTATCCAATTCCAATCAAAAGAGCCTTTTAAGACTTCTATGCTCAAGATATGTTGCCCTGTAGTTATAGGAAAATCAAGCCCTGCATGGGTAACATACAAAGAAAAGTCTCCGAAATCATTAGGGTCGGGGTTAGGACCATCGGTATCAGGTAGAATATAATTAGTAGCTATAGGATTTCCATCTAAGTATATATTGACCTCACCACCATCTTGTGGACCAGCATACCTGAAATCTAATGCGTATACAGCGTTGGCTACCGCATCGATCTGATAATCGAACGTCTCACTAAAGTTTAGACCTGCAACGAAATATCCATCACCAGACTCTACATTATCGCTAAATGCGGGTGTAGAAAAACTATCCTCATCAAATGCAGAAGTATAAGCAGCATAGTGCTCTGCTTCTACACGACCTGGAACGGGCCAAAATATATCACTCCCTGGTATCCCTCTACAAAAGCAATCTGCTTGTATAACATCACTAGAAGTGTTTCCTTCATCATCATCACACGCACTTCCTTCAGGCAAATCAGCATTCACCACACATGGGTCATAAATTTGAAAATCTAACCAGTTCAGATTATAGGCTCCTCCTAATGTCTCAAAGGTGATGTCATGTCTTCCTGGCTCTAGAGTAAAAAACTTAGAGAACTGGCTTTCGTAAAGTCCATTCTTATTAAAGTCTTCAGGGGTTGGTGTTTGATCTAAGGTCAATATCTGAAGCTCTTCTCCATCAATAGATATTTTGATGGACCCAGAAGCATTCGGATTAGCCATTCGCACATTGATAATGTACTGCGCCTCTTCCTCGACTTCGACTCCATAGATTAGCTGATCGCTAAAATCAAAATTAGACAAGTGTGTTCCACCTTCAGGTGATGAAGTTAGTTTTTCACTTACTTCACCATTAGCAATACTTGAGTAGTGCTCTGCTTCTATAAGCGCAGGTATGTCCCAGTATGACTCAACTATTACATTGATCTGATCCAATACTTGTCCATTCTGCGTTGAAGCAGTAATTACCGCAGAACCAGATAAGAACCCACCAGTAACTAGACCGCTTTGATCTATATCAGCAATAAATGGATTACTTGTCACCCATAATACTTCTTGATTAGTAGCATTCGCAGACAAAATCGATGCAGTTAATTGTGCAGAGGCGCCCCTGTTGAGCGTGAGCGCACCTGGGTTAATCTCTATACTAGTAGCTGCTACAGGTAAGGTGCCTAGTGATCCTTCTGTTATAGTAACCTCACCGAGTGCGAGCCATCCATCATCTCTCATTGACGCATTGGCAAAAGTCACAGGATAGACGAAAGCTCCTTCAAGGGATTCATAAGGGTTGATGATACGTAAGAGGAAAGTGAAGGTTCCATTAGGTACGCTAGAGGATCCAATCAAGCTTCTATAATTTTCTGGATTATCAGGCTGTATTGTACTTAGATTCCAGTTGTTAGTTTCATCGGTAGCACCAAGTGATTGTATATCACCATCACTGTCTATGTATGCTATCTCTACTTCCCAATTAGCATACATAGGTGCGACACCTCTGTTTTCTATATTCACTTCTACGGCAGGTATACCTGCTTCCGCTGATAGCCTTGCTTCATTGATATAAAAAGTATAACCAGTTTTCTTTGATGCCAATTTAGCCTTCTCCCACTCTAGTGGATCATTGTTAGCGCATATCTCAGCACTACTCTCACCATTTGAAATATCTCCGTCACATTGAATTGGATTAGGAAGTCCAGCATCAAAAAGCACTTCATTTTGAAATAAGAATGTAGGATGAACTCGCTCATATACTTCACCTACATTTTGGCCAGAAGAACCATCACCTGCAAGTGCAGGATCTCCAGTGACGAAGTAGTTAAAATCATCTACTGCAAAATCAGGTTGATCCCACATCAAAGGCTGAATAGCTGGATCTATCTCTCCTCCGATCGGATAGGATCTCCAATTTTGATCAGCATTGAACTTTTCTAGTCTAGGAAGAAAGAAAAAGAACTCTTCCGGGTTATCCGAAACTGATGCTCCAAAAAACAATCCATCACTGTATCCAGCCTCCAAGGGTCTTGGAACATCAGGTATACGTGCAATTAGATTTTTAGTAGGAAAAGAAGATTGAAAAGCATCTATCACAACTTCTTGAGAAGGAAAAGTCATCGCCCAATCACTTGGGCTTTGATCTTCGACATACCCAGGAGTAAATACCTTACCAAATCCTAAGTCCCACTCACCGAAGATGCCATAAGTACCGTAGTGCACGATGAACACTCGGTCATCATCGTCGTATGCAACTCCTAGGGCTTCAATTAAGTTAGTCCATGCTGCCAGAAATTCAGGGTCATTATAGTCAATAACAACTGACGGATTTCCTTGAGGGTCAGCTTCTTGTCCACCCCAAGGATAGACATTATCTCCTGTACTGTTTTGATCAACAAAAATGGCATTGCCATCATTGTCAAAAATTGCATTACCACTATCGTCACGAAGAGGATCTGGTTTACCGAGGTAATACAACTTGTCTACTTGACCATCAAGAAAATCTGGTAAATCAAAGCGATCTCCCAGATATTGCTCTCCGTAATCAACATTAAAGTCGTAATCATTAGGATTGCGATCTCCCGGCGGTAGATTCGGATTGATTTCTTTCCCGCTATCGACATTGATCTGAAGGATTACAGTCCGACCAGCTGCTGCTTCTTGCTCCAAAAAGGAGTCTATAACCTCTTCAAACCTAAATTCATTTGGGCCTATCATGACTTGTCCCATCGTCAAAGTCAAGCCGGATACTGTATGTGGAAAATCATTATTTGAGCCAAAGAGGGCCGATATTCCTTTTAGAGGATTGGCCTCCAAACCTTGAACATCAGGATCATATTCGAGTGGTGCCCAAGTAGATTGCTGGCCTATCAGCGAAACACTCGCTAGAAGTAGATAAATATATAGTACTCTTCTCATTGCTAATTTTTTTTGGTTCGATAAAAACAAGGTGATTTATCTAAGCCGTAAACTTCTAAGAACTTCCGAGCGCTCATAAGTCTACAGCTGTAATACGTCAGCAAACATATTCTAAGAGAGGTGGACTTAGGGTGTAGTTTTAGTTCGTTAAGGATGAAGAATTGTTATCTAGGTGTAGATTTTGTCAGACTAGGGTAAACAAATAGTTTTTATAGGAACAAATCACTTAGCTCTGATAGCATGAGATGGAGTCGTCCTCTAGAAAAAATGCCTACTACTCGACCCATACATGACTGGCAAGGCAAGAATCCAAGATCTCTTTCCTGATGAAAACCAAGTATTTGCGAAAGCGCATAAGGCGACTAAAACTAAAATTACCCCTATAAGAAACTAATCATACCCAATCCACTAGAAGGTGTTCTCCTAATTTTCACCTTCATTATGCAACCTTTAAATTCTTTTGACCATGGATTACTTAATCAAGCTAGCCATCGTATTCGCATCTCTTAATATTGGGCCAACAATATCCTCCAATCACGTAGATATCAAAATTATCGAGGGAGAATATTGGTGGGCAGGGTTAAGCTCCATCGGTCATGAGGCACCATATAACGAGAAGAGTATAGTTTCGATAGACCAATGGGGAAATAATTTTGGTAACCAAGCCCAACCACTCCTCCTCTCCAACAAAGGAAGATTTATCTGGAGTGAAGAACCACTTAAGTTTCAATTCGAGTCTGGACATCTCTCTGTATCAGTTAAAAGAGGTACTATCCAAGCGGGTGAAGAAGGAAATACTCTTAGGTCTGCTTATCAATATGCAGTAAAGAACTTTTTCCCACCTAATAATGAGATGCCAGAGCCGCTCATGTTTACACAGCCTCAATACAACACTTGGATAGAACTGACCTATGATCAAAACCAAGAAGATATCCTGAAGTATGCTCATGCCATCATCGATCAGGGATACCCTCCGGGAGTCCTAATGATAGATGACAACTGGCAAGAAGACTATGGAGTCTGGAAGTTTTCCTCTCGTCGTTTTACTAATCCAAAGGGTATGATCGATGAGCTGCACGACTTGGGCTTTCAAGTTATGTTATGGGTATGTCCATTTGTAAGTCCTGATTCGCCAGAATACAGGATGCTAGAAAAAGAGGGGAAACTTATCAAAGAAGCCCCTTATCCATCTAAAGATGACAACACATCACAAAATCCTTCAATCATAAGGTGGTGGAATGGTGCTAGCGCTTGTCTTGACCTTAGCAATCCTGCCTCTAGAGATTGGTTCAAAGGTCAGCTTAATCATCTAGTTGATGTATATGGCGTAGATGGATTTAAATTCGATGCGGGAGATGCGGATTTTTATGTTCATGACATAGCCACTTTCGTAAATGGCTCACCCAATGACCACACTGCATACTTTGCTCAACTTGGGTTGGACTACCCGCTTAATGAGTTTAGGGCATCATGGAAAATGGCAGGACTCCCTCTTGCCCAAAGGTTACGGGATAAAGAGCACAAATGGAAGGACCTACAGAAGCTCATCCCTGACATGATGTCTCAAAGTGTCATGGGCTATGCTTATACATGTCCTGACATGATCGGCGGGGGCGAGTTTAAATCATTTCAGCATCTATCTAGCGTCGATGAAGAACTTATTGTTAGATCAGCACAAGTGCATGCTCTGATGCCGATGATGCAGTTTTCTGTAGCACCTTGGAGAGTATTATCAGCCAAGAATAATGAGATATGTCGCGAAGCAGCACTACTGCATGAAGAGTTTGGATCGACCATTCTATCCCTCGCAGATCAAGCATCTAAAACAGGTGAACCAATAGTTAAACCACTATCCTTTGATTTCCCCAATAAGGGTTATGAAATGATCAAAGATCAGTTTATGCTTGGTTCAGACGTCATGGTAGCTCCTGTTGTGGAAAAAGGAGTGAGGTCGAGATCAGTAACCCTTCCACCCGGCAGATGGATGTCAGATGAAGGTCTAATCTATGAAGGTGATCGAGTCATCAGCATAGAGGTTCCATTGGAAAGACTTCCGTATTTCAGTCTTGAGCAGTAAATTCTTGCTCATGGAAAAGGTAGTTTGCTAAATAATTGACCATCCAGAATAACCCTTAGTTTTTCTTGAGCAGTTCATCTACTTTAGCACGCTGTGAGCACGCATAGTTCATTAAAGAAGCTTTTAGCAGTCATATCACTTATCCTGCTAACCTTCGTTAGCCCAAAGAGTTGCATCTCTCAGATGATGCAGTTTCAACACTTGACGTCGGAAGATGGAATATCCCAGAGCGAAGTATACTGTTTTTTAGAAGACGCTCAAGGCTTTATGTGGTTTGGCACCGTAGATGGCCTAAATCGTTATGATGGTTATCAAGTGAGCATCTTCAAGACTAATAAAGATGACATCAACTCACTTTCTAATAATACTATCAGAGGTCTCGTAGAGGATCATGACAACCGCATATGGATTGGAACGGATGGTGGATTATGTGTATACGATACCAAAGCCGAAAAGATGCATCAAATGCACATACAAGGGCTTGATGAAAATCTACCTCGGATTAACAGTGTTTTGATCAAAGATGATCATCTGTATTTATGTACCGTTACAGGTGTCATCCGAATAAACATCTCCTCTGATAACCTTGATCAAATCAGCTTGAGTGCAGCTCTGCTTCCGTTAAGTCATAGTGTTGATTCATATCAACCCGTAGCATCTACCCTTTCTGATGAAGGAGATATCTGGGTTACGACTCCATCTCAACTCTACAAGATTATATCTGAATCAACTGATAATTCATCTCTTCAACTCGAAATAGACCTTACTAGTCAAACTCCTGATATCCGCAATATTGACATCGATCAATCAGGAAGACTATGGATCGTATCTTATACAGGGGGATTTATCTGCTACGATCCTAAAACAAAGCATACTCGTCACTTTCATAGCCAAACACATAAAGGGATTATATCCGATAAGACTTCTTCGGTTATCATAGATAAGCAGGGCAACCTATGGGCTGGCACTTTAGACAATGGCTTAATCTATCTAGATAAAAAGATGATGGATAGTGACTATCCATCATTTCAAAGTATAACCCACAGTCCTTTGTTAAAAAGAGGCTTAAACTCTAATCTCATCTACTCGCTATATGAGTCTAGCAGTAATCTCATATGGATCGGAACTATAGGCTCTGGTATCAATGTCCATAATCCAGAACGAAAACCATTTGAATACTTCAGTCTGCTCCATGCTTCCGATCTGTCCTCTTCTTCCACCAATTTTATAAGAGCAGTTTATGCTGATGAGCAGAACGGCATATGGATTGGCACACATAATAATGGATTGTACCACTTACCCAGGAACGGTGATCATAAGATTAGAAAAATTGGCTTTTCAACAGAATCAGTTTTTCATATTGCTAAAGCCGGACAAGGACTTTTAACTATTTGTACAGAAAAGGGAGTGAGTCTTGTCAAACTCGTAAACAATGAACTACAAATTAAAAGTCAGCACCTAATTGGGCCGAGTTTCTACTCTATCAAGGCTACTGAGGAATCCTCCTGGATAGCTACATTAGAAGGCGTCAAGCTAGTATCCAACAAAAGTGGTCGCCTAGAAATACTCCATGAGCTAAATACAACAACTCAACCTGCCTTGTCCACTGATAACTCTAGAGTGTTAATCCACGACAGCCAAAAAAATCAACTATTTGTAGGAACAGAGGGAGGAGGTCTTAATGTTATCCAATTAGACAGCTTCAACACACCTATAGAAAACACAATCTATAAATCTGGCAAAAATCAAGGTAGTCTTAGCAATAACTATATTAGGACTATCATCCAAACTGGCCCATCAGAATATTGGATAGGCACCTACGAAGGACTAAACAAGATGTATACAGGTTCATCAAGTAGCAAGTTGAAATTTTCCAGTTATACTCGAGAAGATGGGCTACCCAACAGCACTATTCAATCTATCGTAGAAGATCAACAACGAAACCTATGGGTCGGCACAAACCAAGGTCTGTGTCGACTAAATCCAGATATAGAATCAATTGCACTTTACACTATTAATGATGGCATACAAAGTAATGAATTTTCAGAACACACCATATATAAAACAAATGATGGAGAGATCATAATCGGTGGTATTAACGGTATCAATACCTTCTTCCCGGATCAGATAAAACCTAGCAACCAGCAACCTAAAACTACCATCACCAATTTCTACTTATTCAATAAAAACGTAGATGTTAACAATGGATTCGAGGGCGATGAAGTATCACCGCTCGATAAAAGCCTCTCAGTTACTGATAGTATCATTCTAAAGCCGCAGCAAAATAGCATTGCATTTGAATTTTCCTCCCTAACCTATAATGCACCTGAGAAGGTCAAGTATTCTTATATGCTCAAAGGATTTGATAAAGATTGGAACTTTACTGATGCCAAAAGCAGAAAGGCTAACTATACCAATCTCGATTTTGGAACATATGAATTCGCAGTCAAATCAACTAATAATGATGGCATCTGGGAAGATTCAGTGAAAAGTGTATACATCCTTATTAAAACACCTTGGCATCGCACAACCTTAGCATATATACTATACAGTTTACTAGCGCTTGGTGGTCTATTCTTTTTTACAAATTATTCTATCCTCAGGCACACTACCAAGGAAAAAATACTCCTAGAAAATCAGCATAACAAAAAGCTTCTTGAGCTTGATGAGTTAAGAACGCAATTTTTTATAAACATCTCTCACGACCTACGCACACCGCTTACACTGATCAGCAGCCCACTGGATGCTATAGCAAAATACGCAGATCTAAAGGTTGAGACAAAATCATACTTACATCTTGTGCAAAGAAATGTCAAAAAGCTAGCAGACATGACGGAGCAATTATTAGATTTCACCAAAGTCGAAAAAAACATACTCCTTCCGAAACTTAAAAATCGAGACATTATCTCTTTTATAAAGTTAGAAAGCCAGCTATTTTCAACAGCATTTGAAGAAAAAGGAGTAGCGCTCATTTTTACTTCATTTTCGGACGAACTATTAATTAGCTTCGACGATGATATGATATCGAAAGTGATCTTCAACATCTTATCCAATTCACTGAAGCACACTGAAAGTGGAACAGTTACCATTAGGTGCTCTTTAGATGAATCGAGCGCCACAACTTTCATGAATGGTCAAAATACTGAATATCTAAGAATCGACATTGAAGACAGCGGAAGCGGTATAGACAAAGATGACATTGATCATATCTTCGAAAGGTTCTATCAAGGAAAAAAGAAATTCAGCAAAGGTTATGGGATAGGACTTTCTCATACAAAAGACTTGATAGAAGCCCATGACGGAAAGATCATCGCATCAAGCACAAAAGGAAAAGGGACATGCATGACATTATTTCTTCCAATAAAGGTCGTAAAGAAAAGTATAGACAACATCCCCTCTTCACTCCCAAGAGAAGCATCATCTTCCAATGCAATTATTAATTCTCACTCTGAAATATCAAGTCAAAGTAAAACAGATCACTCCAGATCCACCATACTGGTAGTAGAAGACAATTATGATCTACGGAAATTTATCAGTGAAGAACTTAATAGAGAATATAACGTACTCGAAGCCCCTAATGGTGACGAAGGAATTAAAATCGCCGGCAAACACCACCCTCATTTAATCATAAGCGATGTCATGATGCCGGGAAAAGACGGTATCGAATTTTGCAAGGAAATCAAGTCTGACATTCAGACTTCTCACATTCCCGTTATCCTGCTTACAGCAAAGGTAGATAAAGAGTCAAAGTATAAAGGACTAGAGATTGGAGCAGATGACTACATAGCCAAGCCCTTCGAATTAGATCTTTTGCTTTTAAGAATTAAGAATCTAATTGAAAATCGGAGACGCCTTAGAAATATTTTTCAGCAGAATCAGACATTTGAACCAAAAAAAGTAACCGTCACTTCTATAGATGAGAGATTTTTAACTGACCTAATGGAAGAAATAGAAAAAGGAATACCTGAAGCGGATTTTACAATTACCGCTCTAGAACAAAAGCTAGGCATGAGTCATAGCAGTTTTTACAACAAGATCAAAAGTCTAACAGGCCAATCCGCTAAAGAATTAATTCATTCGTCTCGTATGAAGAGAGCAAAACAGCTACTTGAGGATGCTGACAAGATCAGAGTGTCCGAGGTAGCATATTTGGTAGGCTATACTGATCCTAAGTACTTCAGCAAAAGATTCAAAGAGCACTTTGGTTCTTCACCCAAAGGTTTCATAAACTCTCGAAACATTTAATTCACTTCATCTCGCAGGTACTTGAAACTATACACAGATGCACTTCTCACATCGCCCTTAAAGACCAATACAGCTTATTCTTACAAAAACCAGAGAATTGATAAGCCTGACAAGTAGCAACAAGTAGTTAATGATCACTTGTTTTCTTCATCCGCTTGCGCAAATAAGAGTTGCAGCTCATAAGGAGTCATCTCTGAGAGCACATAGTTATTCGTCTTTTATAAATTCAATCACCTCTATAGTCGTCTCTCTTTCTTTTACCTTAAGACCATAGCCCTCTAAACTCTTGACTATGTTCTCATATGAGGTCATATCGATGATAAATTTAAACCTTTGATTTGTTGACGGACGGAATGTCCAAAGGTCATTGGATTTTTTTGATAGGGTTATGGCTAACTCTTGTAGCGTACTCTTCTTCAAACTTAGCTGACCAGCAGGGTCAATATCGGGGGGAGCGACCTTTTCTTCTTTTGATGAAACTAGAAGTGTTGGATCTCTAATTTCTATCTCGTAATAAAAGCCACTCGCCATAATCTTCACTGTCTCAAGTCCTAGTTGATCCGCGATATCATCTAAGAGACGATCATCACTATCGGCGTCAAGTTCTTTATTTACATAGTAGAAATCATATTTATTCGAAGAGATACTTTCTGGAAAAACGAATTGTTTATGCGGATAAATACTTTTCAATATTTCCTCGAGCGATTTAGAGGCCCATATCCCTCCGACGGACATCGAAACCTCTATTATCTTTTCTTCTCTTACAACTGGGCTTTCAGCTATATAAGCATCAAATAAGATATCAGGATCTTGAAACATATAAGACCACTTCTTCAATCCAAACTCACTATTCAGATAATGCTCTAATCCCCGAGATATATCATGCGGTCCATCAAACTTCATCTGATCGACTTCGATGTTCTTCCGTTGGAGTAATTTCTGGATCATCTCAACACTCAGCTGTTCAGAATCACCAAACCACCTAATGATGTTCATGTCATCGATTAATACAGCCATCGGATAGTACGCTATGTCCTTTACTCCATCTCCAAAGCTGATATGAGTTTGGGCCAATTTATCCGTGACCACAGGCGTCCGAAAATCAACATTATCAAATACCTTCCTAGCTGTCGAACTCGACTCACGAGTCATCTGCAAGAAGATTATATTCTCATCTGAAAAGTGATCTTGTAGGCTGTTGATATGAGGGACATTAGCGAGACATGGCGCACACCAAGTGGCCCAAAAATCAAGAACGATGAACTTATCCTTGAGTGACTTCTTACGGGGTTTATTGAGTAACCATTTGTCGATATGGATTTCTGGTGCAGAACTTCCTTTCTTGATATTTCCTTGAGAACATAGAGGCAAGGATAAGAGCCCGATGAAAAATACAATTACAGCCTTCATAATATGCTATTAGAACAAAAATGCGCAAAGCCCAAGGCTCCCCACTTGTACATCATCCGGAACATGAATATAACGATAGTAGAAAACAAAATGTACTGTTCTCTTAAAAATGCAAGTACGTCTTGTGAGGACAAACAAGGCTAACATCTAGACTTGCTGAACAACGACGCTTAAAAGAGCGAGCAATAGAGACAACGACCTGATCTTTTGACTAAGGATCCATGGCTCATATCACCTATTTCCACCCAGATAACTAGTATCTTCACTAGTGAATTATTGCAATCAACTGTATCTCCTTGGAAAAGAATTTGTTCTTATTCTTATTAATACTGCTCGTAAGTCTACGAGTCGGGGCACAAGAGAATCTCTTTCACCCTCGCGTTCACAACTACTCCTATACAGACTATAAAGCTGGCACTTCTAATTGGTGGGTAATAGAAGATAATCGCGGAGTCATCTACGTCGCTAATCGCGAAGGAATCTTAGAATACGACGGGCAGAGCTGGAATCTCATTCAATCCCCTGACAAGGAGGTAGCTAGATCTCTTGTGAAAGATGGCAACGGTGTCATATATGCCGGCTTTGTAGGAGATATGGGCTATCTGGCGTCTAATGAAAGAGGAGAGGTACAGTTCATCTCTCTAAAAAATGAACTTCCTAAGGAATATCAGGCCTTCAGAGAAATATGGAGTACTCTTTATTATGAAGGTGATGTATACTTCCAGACGCACCAGCATTTATTTCGTTGGACAGGAACTGAGATGCAAGTACTCACACCCCAGAATAATATCAACGGTATACGTGTCATAAGAGATCAACTCTATGCTGGCATCTATGATATCGGTCTTTGCAAATTAGTTGGTGATGAATTCGAGCTTGTTCCAGGAGGAGAGATATTTGCTAACCTTCGGATATACACTCTACTTCCTTACGGAGAAGAAGGATTAGTAATCGGGACTCGAGATGATGGATTCTTTCTTCATGATGGCGTGAGCTGGGAGAGATGGTATACTGAGATCGATGAAGAGGTCAAGTCCCAGATATATCTACCAGGTCTTGCACTGGATGATGGAAGGATGATCATTAATACATTGAACAATGGTGTGTATATCCTTGATCAACAGGGAGATGTACTACAGCATAT
>CAYYBR010000072.1:0-5930 GCA_964470035.1 uncultured Saprospiraceae bacterium | reverse complement strand
TCAAATTAGTGCAGGGGACCTTTGGCCAAGTCTACCAGTTTTTAACGCACAGGGGGCGACTCTATAGTTCTACAAATAAGATGGGCCTATTTGAAGTGGTTGGCAAAAAAATCAAATATGTACGCCAAAATATCAATGGAGATTTTATAGTCGGCATGATGAGGTTATCACCAGCAGATAGTAACCGCATGCTCATAGATCAGCGACCGGGGCTTGCGAGTCTTTACTACAATGAAGCTAAAGGAATCTTCCAGGAAGAATCCTCGACAGATAAGATGCGCGCCATTTATCCGGGGTTTGAAGTGGACCAAAAAGGCCATGTCTGGACATTAGGTAGAAATAAAGGAACAGTCGAGCAGCTCATCCCAAAGACGAATAATGGCATCTATAACTTAGATGATGCGGAGATCATATATCATGACGAGCAGAGTGGACTCCCCAGTAAGATCAAGGGCATCATCCATATAAATGGAGAAATAGATTTTCTAGGTGAAGATATCTATGGATTCCGCCACGAAGACGGTAGTTTCTACGAGAAGCAACCCTTTTATACCTCTTTACAGAAGTCAGGAGCTCAGTACTTTTCATTTCCCAAGAAAGACGATCAGGGACGAACTTGGATTCAAGCAGGATTAGGTATCGGAGTTAGCACCTCTTCAGAATCAAACCTAGAAGCCGTAAATTATAAGCCCTTTACGGAAATAAAAGACTTGCCCATCTGGGGGATCCACCCCGACCAAGAATTAGAAAATGGCAACTCACTTGTGTGGTTCACGGGGCCTCAAGGAATGGTACGGTATGAAGGAAATATTGGAAATGTGCCTTCACAGCCATTTCAGGTACTTTTAAGAAGAATCACCATCGATGAGGATGAACTGGTATATGGAGGTAGTGGAGAGGCTCCTCATGATCCGAGCATAGAGTTTAAAAGAAACACCATCGACTTCTCATACAGCGCAGTTTGCTATCATCAAGAAGACATCTTATATCAAACCTTTTTAGAAGGATTAGATGAAGGATGGTCAAAAACGACCTCGATCTCACAGCGGACTTTTAGTAATCTGCCTGCTGGTGAATACACTTTTCATGTTAGAGCTAAAAACATCTATGATGAAATGAGTGATGAGAGCTCTTATTCATTCGAAGTACAACCGTCGATATGGAAAACATGGTGGATGTGGATACTCTACCTACTGTCATTTGGCCTTATCGCATGGTCGGTAGATCGATGGCGCGCAAAGCAACATAGAAATCGCGAACAAGAACTAAAACACGTCATCGAAGATCGCACACAAGAAGTGGTCGAAGAAAAAGAAAAAGTTACAAAGCTCTACGAATACCAAACAACCCTGCTCAGTGAGGTGCATCACAGGATCAAAAACAATCTTCAGTTGGTGATGAGTCTCCTGACTTTACAGAAGGCAAAAATAAAAGACGAATTTGACACAGATATACTAGACATGCTATCACATAGAATCAACAGCATAGCTTTGATCCATGAGCAACTTTACAATCAAAAAAAGTTTGATAAGTTAGATACACATTACTATGCCGACCACCTACTTCAAAACTTTAACTCGCTCATCCTAGAAAGAAATATCTCAGCCTCATTTGACATCAAGGACATCCACCTTAATCTTGAGACCATAACACCACTAGGTCTTATCTGGTCAGAACTCATCAGCAACTCCATAAAAGCAAATCCGCATATCGATAGGTTAGTTATATTCTTCAAACTAGAGCGAAAAGGTGATGACTTCTTTATGCATTATTTTGACAATGGTGCAGGCTATCCGAGTGGACAATTTGAAAGCAATAGTAAAGGTATGGGCCATAACATCATCAATAGCCTCGCACGTCAGTTAGCAGCGAAAACCAACAACTATAATGATGGCGGCGCTCACTTCACTATGGAGTTTGTTGAGAAGCAAATTTCTCATTTGAGTTAGTGGGCTGGTTGTGTTTCTTTGTATCAATATATGCTTGAAGTAGTTATGCTCCTAGCGTAAGTAGTAGTGTTAGAGCTCAACTATGAACGAGCCAGAAACAAAGGTTTAGGGGCTTATAGATTAATTAGTTCAAGCTGCGACGCGGAGGTCGCAGTTATCTGATCAAAATTCCATTTAGGACTTTGGGTATCTTTCTGATACTTCATTCGTTCATCTATCCGAGTACCAAACTAGCATCCGCCACCTTTCATATCTAAAATCTCTTCTCAGTTCAAATACCACTAATTTCAAATACATAGATCTTCATCTATGATAGAACAGGTTTAGACGGTTAATCTCACTAAGAAGTGATCTATAGCGTCTCCGTGCAAAGAAAAACATACTAAATATCCCCATTTCTAAGTAGTCAATTATTACCATTTCTTATTAAGATTCTATTCCTCAAATGATTAAGCAGTATCTTCTCGACTAACAAACAAAGTCTTAAATCGGGCCATTGTAAAAATATTAATCTCACTACATCTAATAATCTCATGGTTAGAGTTTATGCAAACATGAAGGAAACTCCTCTTAGATCTAGAGCTAAGAAAAATGCAAAAGTCTTGTATTACGCTTTGCTAGGCCAACATCTTACCATCATCGACGAAGATGATCACTGGTATAAGGTCATCCCCCTTAATCTTGGAAGGTCTGGATGGGTACTGAAATCTGATACGACAGAAAAAACTCCATTGAAAATATTTGTTGTTGATGTAGGCCAAGGAGATGGTATATTTTTAGAATGCGAACAAGGATTGGTTGTCATAGATGGAGGTCAATATGACAATTTTTACAGATATCTTAAATATCGTTACAAAGGAATATTAAAAAAACGCAACGTACGTATCAAGGCGATGTTTGTAAGCCACCCTGACTACGATCATTATAGAGGTCTCGACTATATCATAAGAGATAAAAGATTTGAAGTCGACACCATTTATCACAACGGCATAGTTCGCTACGAAAAAAGCATCGAGGACAGTCAAAATAAGATGCTAGACAGACGAGGTATAAAGAAGATTAACAATCAACACTATACTTTCAAGATTCCGAATCTCAAAAACAATCTAGATGACATCGTCGAGTTTATCGAAAAAGATGAACCAGCTCCAGCCTATAGGAACTTTTGGCGAAATATAAAAAAAGCCAAAGACGATGGAAGAGTTGGAAAGGTAAAAATGTTAACTTCACGAGACAAGTTCATTCCAGGTTTCAATGCCAATCAGAACAATAAAGTAAAAATAGAAGTATTAGGTCCGGTAACATTAAGACAAAACGGCAAAAGGGAGTTTCCTGTATTTGGAAAACCTGCACATATCCATGACGAAAGTGATAATGATAAAAATGGTTATAGTCATTCCCATACAAGAAATGGTCATTCATTAGTACTAAAACTATCATTTGGAGATCACACTTATCTATTTGGAGGGGACCTCAACATCCCTGCAGAAAAATACCTAATGAATCATTATGGAGATGCTAATCCATTTAAGGTAGATATCGCAAAGTCCTGCCATCATGGTTCTTCTGACTTCAGCGTAGAGTTTATAAAAAAGATTAATGCTCGAGTAACCATTTGTTCATCTGGGGATAACAAAACGTTTGACCACCCTATGCCAGACTCTATCGGTGCAGCAGCAAAATATGGTAGAGGAAAAATACCTCTTGTATTTTCAACAGAACTTGGTCGAGCTTACCAAATATCCCGTGCCACGACCATAGACGACATCAAAACACATTTCGGATTAGTAAATATTCGATCTAATGGCAAAATACTCGTGGTTGCTCAAAAGAAAGAGTCAAGCAGAGGAGCCGACATATGGGATTCTTTTGAAGTTCCTTTCAAAGGAAAGTATAAAGAATAAATGGAGTTTTTTTTTAAAGTATTTTCATTTACGAATTCAACATCAACTAATAATGAATGATCCATTTCAGATTCAACCAGAACTCCGATATGGCGCGCCTGTTTGTGATGAGCTTCTAACCGGTCGAAATTTCACGATAGGATATTCTTGGTATTTTCGCCAAGCTAAATGGACCCTTGAGATTGTAAACCCAAAAAAGAAGTTGGTTACTGATGATGTAGAAAGAAAAGATCATTTTAGGGCGGATACAAGGATACCACATGGCTTTAGAGCCGGCGTCAAAGTATATGAAAAAAGAGGATATCATAGAGGACATTTAGTGGCGAGCGCAAATCAAGATTCAGAAGAAATTCAAAACAGTGAAACCTTCTTACTTTCTAATGCTTCTCCTCAAAAACCTGGTTTTAATAAGGGAGTATGGAAAAAGTTAGAAAACGCCGTAAGGAAATTAAATAAACATGAAGACATTCTAGAAACATATGTTCTAACTGCTCCTTATTTCGACTATAACAAGAAGATAAAGGTTATCGGCGATCGCGAAGATGAAATGGGTATAAATATTCCAGTGCCACATGGATTTGTAAAAAGTATTCTTGCAGAAACCAATACAGGCAGGTTGTTACTTTGGACATTCATGATGGAAAACAAGAAATCAGATAAACCAATAGAGGAATTTCTTAAAACGACCAAATACGCTGAACAAGTAGTAGGGGGTAAATTTTGGGATCGATTAAGCGGTGACGAAATAGAAAAGCAAAAAGGTCAAAAGAATTTAATCTCATTTAAGAAGTATCGCTAGGGCATCCATTAATCCACATGCTTATGTCAGCCGCTGAATCTACAAAAACCATAGAAAGTAATGATTGGAAAAGACAGGCTGTAGTCGTCATACATGGCATCGGCGAACAACGTCCTATGTCTACCCTCAGAGGTTTTGTCGATAGCCTCCTCAATTATGAAGTCAACAAGTTTGAGTCAGTCAAAGAGGTTAAAAATTGGGTGAAACCAGATCGAATCAGCGACTCATATGAACTCCGAAAAATCACTGCTCAGGCCATAGATAATATCAGAAGCACAACACACTTCTACGAATATCACTGGGCAGGAAATATGAGAGACACTAGGTCATGGCATGTGCTGAGATGGCTTTGGTCGCTTATGCTTCGATGGATACCAGATGGAAAACCTACTCTCGTTTTCTTAAAATATTTTTCCTGGATTCTGCTTATCGCTTGGCTGGCTTTTCCTGTTGGCATTACGCTTGGTCATCTCTTCTTGAGCGACCATCCTTTTCTAGCGAATCATTCCTTAAGGTGGATTTTTTTAATAGCCTTACCGTTTGTTTTTATTCAATGGTTCTTTCCGAATATTTTTGTTCGGTTTATCGGTGATGCCGCACGTTATCTAAGAAATGATGCTGACAATCTAAATCAAAGAGAAATCATTAGAAAAAATGGAGTAGAATTTCTCAAAGGACTTCACAAAGACGGAGACTATGACCGGATTATTCTCGTCGGTCATAGCTTAGGAAGCGTCATAGCCTATGACTTAATCACTTACTTGTGGATTGATTTTAACAAATCACTCAAAGTAGAGAAAGTTCATCAGGACGATCAAGTTGAAAATAAAAGATGGCACGGCTCCTTGTACTATAATGATAACAGAAACTCAACACTAGACAAGATCAGTAAAGCAGCCCTTGACTTTTGGGCACACTTTGATAAAATAAAACAGAATAAAGAGAAAGGTAATTTATGGCTTGATCTCCAAAATTCTGATGTTTTTATAAAGTACCGTAAGTTGCAAATTGAATTCTGGAATTCTATCGCTCAAAGCAACAGACCTCATAGGTCAGCAGGTTGGTTGATATCAGATCTCGTCACTCTTGGTAGTCCACTTACACATGGAGAAATCCTAATGGCCAAATCGGAAAAGGAATTTGCGCAGATGAAAGAAGAGAGGCAGTTTCCTAGTTGTCCTCCTGTAAAAGATATTCCATTGTCAGAAAATGATAGAGTGCCGGAGCCTAAAGATCACTTTGTATATGGTAATCGAGATAAACAACGACACCTAAATC
>CAYYBR010000071.1:0-18176 GCA_964470035.1 uncultured Saprospiraceae bacterium | reverse complement strand
CCGTTGAGAAGATGTCTTCTACCAAGATCTGCGAATTAATATTGCCCGTAAATATGGTTTTGTCGTAGTCGATAATTGGGTTGATAAAAGAAAGATCAAAATCATTGATGTCGGCCAAGACTCCCTTATTATTATAGTCGGAAATATTCACATATCTCGATCCATCTGATATGCTTAGTTTTTGGATATCAAGAAATGAGGGTGCGACACCTACTCCATCATAACTGTTCACATCCCATTTATTTCCATCTATAAAAAGGTTGTCCTCAGTGATGTGGGTCATATATCCATCACCGATGACTTCTGATGTTCCTTTTAACAAACCTGCATTAAGGCTATCGATGTTATAATCCAACAGCCATACAATTCGATCATTATCTAAGACTGTTTCTATGTCAATTTTATCAAGGTAGTTAGAGCCAACTCTTAAACCATTTAAAGAAGCTTGCATGGTAGCTGATCCAATCGTTGATCCGATCTCCAGTTCTAAATTCTCAGCTATATTTCCATCGTATTCGATGTAAGGAATACTAGCTGATATGGTCAACAATTCTAGATCTGACTTTTGGACACCAGTCACGTAAGCCTGATCTTTCAAAACCACTGGCACATCTAGAAAAGTCATCACTGGAGTGATATCCTTCACCTTTAAGGCAAAGCTATAGTTTTGATTATCTAACGTTACAGGATTGTAATCGATCTTCCACACATCGTTGTGTCCAGATACGTTAGCGACAATTTGATTAAAGGTTTCTGGTATAAACTTGATTAAGTTAAATCGTCCTTGGATATCGAAGTCAACAAAATCGCTAGCAAGATGAAAAGTGTTGTGTTCATCACTTACTTGAGAATTAATCTCGATATGCTTGATAGCCAACTCCGTGGTATCTTGTATAAGAAGAATGTTATCAACAACTACATCTCCATCCATGGATTTCAAATCTTTTCCACTTAGATTGATATCAGAAGTAAAGGCCACCTGACAGGGAAAATCTGTCAGATTCAGCTGACAAAAGTCGATCTTCTTCGCAGATACTTCAAAATCGAAAACAGGAGTGCTTTCTTGAAAATTGACAAGTCCTGCAAAGCTAAAATCAAGCACCTCATCGTGAATCTCAAAGACACCATCGATCACACCACTGCTCAACCGTCCTTCATAGATGGCATCTCGATAAGTATATCCTCGATATTCGAGGGCATCAATAGTGGTTTTTATGTCTGCCGACGAATTAGATAAGCTAGGGCCCACTCCGTTATTGATATTTACCTTGGCCATGGCATATCCGAAGTTAGTGTCAAGGGTCATAGCCCGAAGGTCAAAGCTATCAAGCTCTAAATATCCAGCATATGAGACGGCTTCGTCTCCAGAACCAGACAAATCAAACTTGATATCCATCTGAGCATCTCCTAGCGGTGTTGACAATGTTCCGTTAGCCACAAAATTTTCTAAAAATCCATCAAAAGAACCTGAAAAATCTACTTTCTCAAGTCGTATCAACTCGTCAGGTAATTTGAATCTGGAACTCAGCTTTGAAAGATCATCCATATCCGCATACACTCTTTTTACATTGGCATTGAGTATACTTTCTCCTATTTCTTCTCCCGCAGTATAGCTGACATCTCCACTAAAATGATGTAATCCATTAATCCAGAGCTCTAAATCTTGACCTATATAATTTTCTTGAGACAAGGATAGACCTCCACTCATCTGTATCCTTTTATAGGCGATCGGATCCTTACCCCATTGATCTCGTAATTTTTCTGAAAATGGAAACAAATCCTCCAGATAAAATATAGTTGGATGAAGATTAAGGTCGATATCTGCTTTTTCAATATCCATGATACCTTTCACTCCTTTGATCTCCCCATCAAACTTTAAGCGACTATTATTGACATTAGCTTGAAACTGATCTACTATAAGGTTGTCTTCTTCGCGAGAAATACGCTCTATAGATGCATAAGACAGCTCTCGACCATTATAAGAGCCAGATAGTTCAGAAAGGTGGCCGGACCAAGTATCTGTATCTTCATATACTATCTCAGAAAGAATGAGATCAAGGTCATCGAGATCCAAAGGTTCTTTACCACTTAGGTCTACGTGACCATTTATAATTTCTAATGTCTCTATGCTTATATTGGGTATGAATGTATCCTGATCTTTAGGTTTTGTAGCGTTGCTTTCACCGCTCGACTGATGAGAGCTTGTCTCACCAGCTCGATAGGAAATATCTGGTGATAGCAATAACAGACGATTAACATCTACACTTCCAGAGTTTTTGAGGTCGATATCATTAATGTCAACCTCAAAAGTCTCAAAATTACCCGATAGCTCCTCTCCTGTGTTTTCATCTATATAGTGAAGGTCAAAGTCATTGAGCCGAAGAGTTTTTATCACTGGAAAAGGAGACTCTTTGTTATTCGATTTCTCTTTTCTTTCCTGGCTAAAGAATGATGCCAGATTAGTTTTGGATTCGTTCTTAGCCTTTACAACGTTCAGTGATACTCCTGAAGCGGAAAGTTTGTGAAATCCTATTTGGTCTCCAGAAATCAGATTACCGATCAACGCAAGCACTGTACTCGAAGGATTCACTGAGATCCTATCGATACTCATAATACTATCTCCATCTGAACTCACGGCTACAACGTCATATACCTCTATGCCGCGATATATATTTACTTCAGTCTTTCCAATATTAAGTTCGCCCTCTACGCTATTAGCAACACCACCTACTACTTTATCAACCAAATAACTCTGAACAGAAGGGAGATGGAGTAAAGCAGCTATCACAATAAAGAATAGAAATAAGAATACAACCAATCGCATGATGCGCCTTGGCCATTTGTTTTTACCCTTCTTAATTTCTTTTTCCACTAACTGGACTTCTCTCTAAGTAAAACTAAAATAATGCGTCTTGTTATCGCTATATTATACGGTTTAACTCGACTTTAAGCGTTTTTCAGCAGTGTCCACAGCGTAATACACTCTCTAGCCTCTTTTACATCATGTACTCTCAGGATATTTGCTCCCCTATCCAGTGCAGCCATATGCAGAGCGGTAGTACCATTAAGTGCACTAGTAGAGCTGGTTTGCAGAGGTTTATATATCATAGACTTTCTTGAAAGACCTACCAATACTGGTCGATCAAACATCTGAAATGACCCTAGCCCCTTGAGAAGAGCATAATTATCGGACAATGTCTTCCCGAACCCAAATCCAGGGTCAATAATAACGTCAGTTATGCCTTTTGATTTGCACAAATGAAGTCGCTCATCGACATACTTCAATATATCTAGAACGACATCCTCGTAGGTCGGATTATACTGCATGACTCGAGGTGCTCCCTGCATATGCATAAGCACATAAGTAATCTGGCTTTCTGCCACCTTATCAAGAAAATTCTCGTCTAATCTACCACCACTTATGTCATTGATGATATCTATATCGTGATCGAGACAAGCACTCAAGACTTCAGTCCTATAAGTATCCACCGAAATCCATAACGACGGAAATCTTTTCCTTACAGCCGCCAAAGGACCTACAAGCCTATTGATCTCCTCGTCTATACTGAGTTCCTCTGCTCCAGGTCGAGATGACATACCACCGATATCGACGATGTCAACTCCATCTTCTACCATCTGCTCGACCTTTTCGAGCGTTTGTTCAATATTTTCAGACCTACTATCAGGATAGAAAGAATCTGGTGTGACATTTACGATGCCCATGACTAATGGCATATCCAATGTCATCAGGCCTTTAGAACCTTTTATCGTTAAATTGGAAGTTTGCATGACATCACATAATCCATTGAAAAAGAAGGACAAAGAAAAGGTTTATTATATTTACGAAAGTGAAAACCGAATAGTTTCTAGACTCCAATAATCTGAAGAAAATTAAGCGCAAAGTGTCAATTAAGATCTACTCCCTTTATATCTGTATCTTATGCATGTGCGCAGCTGCTGGCTGCAGCAATAATGATACACCTCAAGGGCAGGCTACCACGCAAAGTCTCCCCAAAGTCGTGCTCAAGTATGGCTATGACGTATCCAAGTATTTTTTTGAAGATAGGCCCGTCAAGCGAAATGAATTTATGGGAGATATCCTCATGAGTTACGGAGTCGACTTTGATAGGATCCTTGAGTTGGAGAAAAAAGCCGAAGAGGTCTACAGCTTGAGAAAAATCAGAGCTGGCAAAAAGCTCACCTTTATTAAAGAAGACGAATGCTCAGATCCGATAGCGTTTGTATATCAACCGGGAGAAATCTCATATGTAGATTACAGCTTTGGTAACTCAGTGGTAGTAGAGCAAAAAGAGATTCCTCATGAAAAATGTATAGAGCACGCTTCAGGAGTTGTTGTCTCGTCTCTATGGAATGCTATGATCGAACAGGGTTTTGATGTATCGCTTATAGATAAGATGGAAGACGCTGTAGCTCAGGTTAATTTTCATAGTGCTCAACCTGGTGATCAGTTCAAACTGGTATATGAAAGGCTATACGTCGAAGGCAAGCCAAAAAGTAGCGGGAAGATATACTCGGCAGCTTACAAATCAGGAGATAGTGAGCACCATGGGTTTTTCTATTCGAATGAAAAATATGAAGGTTATTACGACTATGACGGTGTCCCGAATAAGAAAACATTTTTGAATGCTCCGCTAAGGTTTAGCCGTATATCTAGTGTATATAATCTTAACAGATACCACCCTGTGTTAAAAAGAAGAAAGGCGCACCTTGGTACAGACTACGCTGCTCCTACAGGTACACCGATATATGCGGTGGCAGATGGTGTGGTAACGCATCGGTCATATACTAAAGGCAATGGTAACTATATCAAGATCAAGCATAACAAGACTTATCAAACTCAATATCTACATATGAGTAGATTTGCTAAGTCCGTAAAAAGAGGCACTGCGGTAAAGCAAGGACAGACTATAGGCTACGTCGGCCAAACCGGGCTTGCAACTGGACCCCATGTATGTTTTAGATTCTGGAAGAATGGTCGCCAAATCGACCACCGCCGAGAAAACTTCCCACCTCTTAATCCAATGGAGAAAGAAGAATTACCAACTTATTATGAGGCAAGAGATGTACTTCTGGCTGAGTTAAATGGTGTAGACTATAAAAATCCTGACATAGTCTACGCGACCCTTGCCAATAGCAAATAAACGCTTCTTATTTCTTATCAAGAGTAAAAGTGAAAGTTGATCCTTCGCCAATATTACTTTTGACGGATATGGTTTGATCATGAGCTTCTATGATATGCTTCACGATTGACAGCCCTAGGCCTGACCCTCCATGTTTTCTATTGCGATGCTCATCTACCCTATAAAATCTATCAAATAGATGTTTGAGATGCTTGTCCTCTACCCCTCTTCCATCATCTTCTATCTCAACAAGCACCTTATCTGCTAGGTCAAAATATCCTACTGAGACAGACCCTTTCTTCTTGCCGTACTTGATACCATTAGATACTAGATTGATGATGACTCTTCTTATCTTCTCTCTATCTCCTGCTACTTTGTAGTTGGTCCTTACATCTTTATTGATAACAAGGTTGACCTTCTCACCTTCTGCCATAAAAGCAAGATCATCAAATACTTCCATCACTAGATCGTGAATTAAAAAGGATTCTATCTTAAGATCAGCTCGCCCACTCTGTAACTCATTGATTTGTTCTAGGTCTTCTACGATGTGCTGCATACGATCTATGTTGCGGGCAGCCTTCTTGAGATACTTCAGGTTAATCGCTTCATCATATACACCACCTTCTAACAAAGTCAATATATAGCCCTGTAAAGAAAAAATAGGCGTCTTCAGTTCGTGAGAGATATTACCAAGAAACATTCTTCTGTAATCCTCTAGTTCGGTAAGCGTCTCAATATCTCGTTCTCTTCTTTCCGCCCATTCTATTACCTCATCGTTAACGACACTGATGGGTTTTCGACTATGATCGTGGGGTTCGCTTAGTGGTTTTCTTTTCTTCTCAGCGTCAATGAGCTTATAAATCAACTTTATCTTTTTGAATACGATAAACTCTATGACATATTTCAGTATTCCATAAGTAACGAGAACAGATCCAATGAGAATAGCAACTGATAAAAGCGGTGAATATCCATCTCCGCCACCATTGTAGAACAAGAAAATGAGGGCTATAGCCTGGATACCTCCTAAGATCAAAGTCAGGAGAATAGTAGTCTGCCCTACTGTGACATTTTTTAACACGCTCTATGCTTTGGATGGACTTAGTACTTGAACTTGTATCCGACTCCCTTCAGTGTCTTAATGTACGACTTTCCTATTTTCTCTCGTAGCTTCCGGATATGCACATCGATAGTTCTGTCGCCTACTATCACTTCTTTACCCCAGACTTTTCTCAATATTTCTTCTCTCTTAAAGACTTTTCCAGGTTTGGATACGAGAAGGGTCAAAAGCTCAAATTCCTTTTTGGCAAGATTGACCTCTGCATCATGTATCGATATTTTAAACTGATCAGTATCAATTGTTAAATCTCCAAATGTCAAAAGAACGCCTTCATCCTGCTGAGAAGACTGAGCTTTTACATGTCTTCTGAGCAAAGACTTAATCTTGCTACGAAGAAGATTAGGCTTTATAGGCTTTGTGATATAGTCATCTGCTCCTGAGTCGAGCGCAGTGATCTGAGTGTAAGATTCTCCTCGCGCCGTTAAGAATATGATGAGAGTTTGATTGAGCTCAGGAATTTCTCTGATGTTCTGACATAGCTCTATTCCATCCATTTCAGGCATCATGATATCTAACATGATCAGCTCAGGTATCCAATCATTCAAAATCTTAAGTGCTTTTTTTCCACTCTTAGCAGTCTTGACATTGTAACCTTCTTTGTTCAGATTATAGCTGACAAACTCTAGGATATCTGCTTCGTCGTCTACAATCAAGATCTTTTGTTCGTCCTTCATGGATACTGACTATTCTTTTTCAGGGTTGTCTTGTAAAGCGGTAGTTTTTTCGGTGATATTCTTAATCGTCATATCAAAATTCTCAAAGTCATTCGTGTAAAGGTACAGGTTGGTATCAAGGTCGGACCTATCTATGTTATGAATTTTGAGCAAACTCTCTGTTAACACTTCTCGTATGCTATCTCTAGCCTCTGGTGGATATAGTCTTAGTACTTCGTCAGCAAGTATAACATCCATCATGACTTGAGACATTTCTTCAGGTGGTAATTGAACATCATTTTGTCGACCGCATGATAAACAGAAAGTTATAAGAAAACATACAACCAAAAGCTGACTGCCTTTCATACGAACATCTTTGGGTACAAAAGGTGCTTCACATCCGTATTCTGTTGATCCGCATCTATCCAAGCGCCGTCTATCTCAAGTACAAATACACCACACGTAGGAAGATTATCGAGATACTCTGATGCGAAATAGTTGTAAAGATCCGTACTCCCAGGATTATGACCGATGAGCATAGCTGTATTCATATTCTGGGGTATGTCATGGATGACTTCGATGAGGTCTACATATGGTGCGTGATAGATCTTATCAATATACGAGACATGACCGAATTCAATATACTTTAAGAAGTGAGCTGTAGTCTCTCTTGTCCTTTGAGACGTGGATGAAAATAATCCATCTATCTGATGGTTCATAGCCATCACCTTTTGAGCCATGATTGGCGCGTCTCTGTTCCCACGTTTATTAAGTGGTCTTTCTTTATCACTGAGTGTTAGATCTGCCCAACTGGACTTAGCATGCCTAACGACGTATAATCTTTTCATCCCTAGTATGATTAGTAAGAGCTATAGTTAATTAACTTGTTCTGTTAAAAGAGTTTTTAGCCTAAAAAAGTCTGCAAAAGTCATTTTTATATATGATAACCCTCCGACAAGATATAGAACTGAAGTTACTAGAGTCCAAACTAGATGAAGAAGCCTATCTCATAGTCGAGGAAATCATCGATAAAGATGGAATTTTAAGGCTATCTAATCTAGGTAAGGGCAACTGGGAGTCCCTCGTGGTCGATAATGGTATGAGACATACTCTGCGGATCAATATCAAAGCGGAAAAAATCAAAAAAAGTCTGTGTAGTTGCCCTCAAGATCAGTCTGATCGGATCTGCCCTCATGTCGGAGCAGCAGCTATCATGGTCAGAAAAGAGCTGGAAGACTCTAAATCAAAAACAAAGACTACATCCACTCGAAAAAGATCTAGCAAATCTTTCGACTTAAAAGCTTTACTACAAAACCTCACAAAAGAAGAACTAGATGGTTTTGTCTTGAAGAAATCCCGAAATGATAGAAACTTCAAGCTTTTACTACAAGCAAGTTTTATCAAAAAGATATCTAGTGATCAGTTAGAGAGCTTTGTTGAATCCACTTTCCCGGTACTTACTAAAGCGAATGAAAAAATACCCGCAAGCAAGCTTAAAGCATACGTAGACATCACCGAAGAACTGATAATCCACTTCAAAAATCTCGTAGCTCAAGCAAATCTCACTGAAGCCTATGGTCTCATTTTTCTGCTTCTTAAAAAATCATTCTATGTCAAGCATCACTTGAAAAATGAACCTCCTAGGTTTTATAAAATGCATAAAAGCCTACTCAATGACTTCATTAGCCTTTGTGGTCTTATCGAAGCCCCTATGTATCGACAAAAGATAACCTCTCATGTCGATCAACTCTTGAGCACGTCATACATATCGGCAGAACTAAAAGAAGAGCAAGAACTCTGGTTGATTCAATATAAACATCACTCTAATCCTGATGCTCTTATGAGTATCACGCGAAACTATCTATCAAAGTATCGTCAAGACTTCAGTTCCTACTATTTTATCAAATCTCTCCAACTACTACTTACGAAAGATGCAGAACGAAGAAAGGATATAATAACATCTCTTGATTCTCAAGAGGTATATAGGATCATCCAGCATCTCACTGCTCAGACAGATCATCCTGCAAGTCACATAGTCATGTTCGATTTTCTATGTCATTCAGAACTCAGTCACCCTCTTGCTAAGGTGATATTAGGTAATCTGAATCTCCCAGATGAACAAGACAAGATCATCGACAGGACTTGCTCCTACCTCTTGAAATACAAAGAGGAGTACTACATCAGATATATCAAAGAGAATTCTAAAAACTGGGAGCACGACTTAAAAACCATACTATCAGGGTTCGAATCAAAGAATGACATAAGATCCATGATCAGTGTCCTTATGATCTCTGAAAAGAGTGATAGAGCTATCGCTCTACTAATAGATCATCTATCATGGGATCTTCTTACCGAGTTTGATAGTGAGTTATCATTATCACACCCCGATGACTGTCTAAAGCTGTATCAGAAGGTGATCATAGACTATGTGAACCAGCATTTTGGTATACATGCCCAAGACTTTGTCCGTAAGGCCTTATCTAGGCTTTCGAATCTAGATAGAAAAGATTGGGCCACGCAGATACGTTCAGACCTCAAAGAGAATTATACCGATCGTCGATCTTTATGGTCATAGGTGAAAAATTGTCCCGCAAAACTCTACTTTTGCCGCCTACTCTTGAGTATGATAAAAGGATGCATATTTGATTTAGATGGTGTCATAGTTGACACAGCTAAGTATCACTTTCGCGCATGGAAGCAACTAGCTGACTATCTGGACATTACGTTTACCGAAGAGGACAACGAAAAGATGAAAGGCTTGAGTCGAGTGGCCTCCTTAGAGATTCTTCTCAAGCTTGGCAAGCAGTCATACCTAGAAGAACAAAAGGAGGATTTCTTGAAGCAAAAAAATCAGTCTTATCTAGAGTTAGTGGCAGATATGGATGCTGCTGAGATACTACCTGGAGTACTAGACCTATTGGCAGAACTTCGAAAATATGACATGAAGATCGCCCTAGGTTCAGCCAGCAAAAACGCCCGTCTTATACTGGATAAAATCAGCCTACTCGATGAGTTTGATGCGATAGTGGACGGCAATGATGTCAAAAGAGCAAAACCAGATCCAGAAGTATTTTTAACAGGAGCCACGCTCCTTGGTATACGCCCTGAAGCTGCCATAGTATGGGAAGATAGTGCTAAAGGCATAGATGCTGCCCTTACTGGCGGCTTTTTAACTGTAGGTATCGGTCAAGCCAAATATCTCAATCACGCCCATAAAGTCGTGGAAAATCTACTCGACATTGATATCGATTTTATCAGAGATTTGGATGCCAACTCGAATGCTGTATTGACCATGACATAAACTATGACTAAGGGGAAATCCTAGGAGAAAAAACAAAGAAACATCTTTCCTTTACCTATTCATAAGATATCATAATAATCAATATATAATCATCAGAAAATCAAGCTTTTCACTTTCGTAAATATGGCAGAACTAGAGAACATTTCAGATCGTGGTTTTCTGCTAAGCTTAGCAATAACACCCCTTGCATGGCGTTACTATGTGGTGTTGAAACTGACTAACCTAGTGAATACTCTCAATAAGCGAGCTTTCAGGGCTTTTGCTCTGTCTATTTTCTTTTCTATATCATTCGGCCCGGTAGACTTAATAAGCCAAGATTGTGAGTTCTGCTCTACAGATCTGGTTGAATTTTTTCTGACTTCTGACGTTTCTGATATCGAAACAGAACCTCTTCCAGGTCAAGAAATTTGCTATACAGTAAGGACCAATAATTTTTGTGGGATAACAGTATTCGGATTCAATGTGGTATATGATATTGAAACCCTCTCACTTTCTTCCGTTAATACAGCGATAGGCCAAATACCAGAATTTGATAATTCATCGGTAAATACAACCTCAATTCCTGATAATATAGTCGTCTTCTATTTTCCTCTTAGCATACCTATTCTCACGAAAGATGATGGAGATCCAATTATGGAAATCTGTTTCGATGTGATAGGAGAAGTAGGTGAATCTATAAGAGTTGATGTCGGAGGACGAAATTTAGTGAGTGGCTCACCAGAAGCAGTTAAGTCAGATTCTACTGGAGCTGCTTGTCCACCTGATATAACAGAGTTTGCTATAGTTACAACTGATCAGTCAACTCTACCACCTATAATAAGGAGTGCATGTGCAGCGGGATTAGAGGCTACGTCAAACGTACAGTGCGGTAGCGAACCAGGTCAAAGTGATGGCAGTGTAGAAGTCCAGATATTCTGTGGCACAGGCCCATACCAACTTTTGATAGATGGGACTAGGACTGAAGACACGTCAGATGATACTTTCACAATAGACAACCTGACACCAGGCACTCATGAAGTACAAGTTACGGATCAAAGTAGCGGTGAAGTCCTAGCTACTCCCCTTCAGATAGATGTACCGACTTCTTCTGGCATTTTGATAAATGGGATCATCGTACAAAGGCCTTCTTGTGATGAAGTGGCTATCGGTGGCCCTAGAGGAATTATTGACGTCACTGTTAGTGGAGGCACGCCCTTCCCAGATGGCACCTATTTCTATGATTGGGGTGGATCTAATAATGGAAGAGACTTTGTACCCAACAGGTTCGGATCAGGTGTTTTTGAAGTCACCATCACCGATGGACTAGGTTGCTCTGAGATGGCTCTGTTCGATTTAACTGTAGAACCGATAACGGTTATACCTACACCCAACCAATCAAGATGCATAGGAGTAAATACTGCAACGGTGAGTGTCGAAGGTTTCGGTGGACTAAATGATGTCGGCATGGGTTATAGATTTTTCATACAAGGTGAAGACCTACTTGGTAATCCGTTCAATGACGATATCACAACCTCATTATCTACGGGGGAGTTCTTAAATGTGCCAGCAGGAAATTATATGGTTTGGGCTGAGGATGACGACATAGCATCTTCATTATGCAATCCTAACTTCTTTAATTTTGAAGTTACGATCGAACAGACATATGAGATCGCTGTGACTGCTAATCCCGCTCTAGGTTGCCCAGCCGGTGAGAACGGTGTAGACATAGATGTAACTAGAGTAGATAACAGCGCAGGAAATAATATATCCTACGAGATCTTTGAAAAAGACAGTGGACTTAGGGATCTTATCACATCTGGGGGGCCAACAGGAAATCTTTTGATACAAGAGTGCCTGCCTGAAGGAAATTATGACATAGAAATCTTCGATCAAGAAGGTTGCGGATTCATAGACAGTTTCTTTGTGAGTGGCTGCAGTCTTATAGTGGACTCTCTTACTATACCTCCGATCTGTGCGGGTATAGATGATGGATCTATCATATTAACTCCGACTTCATCCACTGATCCAGTGATGTATCTATGGGAGAATGGAGAAACTACATCTACTCGGACTGATTTAGGCCCAGGTACTTTTGAAGTAACTATTAGCGATGCAGCTCTATGCACGCTTAACTTTAGTTTTGTGTTCGAAGAGCCAGCACCTATAGAAGTCACTTTTATGGCTGACTCTATAAGCTGTCCTGGAGATGTAACGTCTATCACAGCGGTGCCACAAGGTGGGTTCCCGCCATATGATTACTTATGGGACCCTAATCCCGATAATTCCATAACTGAGACTATCACAGGCGCCACAGCTGGCACTTATCGAGTAACCGTCATAGATTTTGATGGTTGTGAAGCCGTAGATAGTGTGACAGTCAGTAATCCAACACCTCCTGACATTATGATAGAGGCAGGTCCTTTCGCCCCTTCTTGTGAAGGACAAACCGATGGCCGAGTCCAACTTAGTGTAGTTACGACAACTCAGTTTCCCGGCCCATTTTTGTTTCGTCCTCCTTCGGGTGATGCAGTGCAAGGGGATTTTTCAGCTGCGATCGATGATTTAGCTGAGGGAGATCAATTCGTTATTGTTGAAACACTAGATGGCTGCGCACTAGATACTATAGAGTTTACCGTGCCTGGTGGTGTAGGTCTTTCTATAGATACATTAGCATCTACCATTCCTACTATCACATGCTTTGGAGATGAAGTTTTCGTGACCGTGGTCGCTACCGGATCAGGTCCTATCACTGAGTTCGTCTGGGGAGACCCCATCAATACTACTGGCATGACAGTATCAGCACCTGCCGGAAGCTTCTCAGTTACCATCACACAAGGGCCATGTACTTCCGTAGATACAGTAGTAGTGAGAGGACCACAAGAGTTCTCTAGTATAATAGATGAAAATCAAAGTTCTCTGGGTCTATGTGCTGGAGATTTGTCGGACCTAGTATCCGTGACGACAGGTGGCACACCACCCTTTAGTTATGAATGGACAGATCAGTTTGGGACTGTTGTAAGTCAAGATAGTCTCGCCCTAGGACTTATCGCTGGCCAATATATGCTATCAACTACTGATGCACTTGGATGTATGGCTGTACCTGATACCATAATGATAACCGATGTAGAAGAAGTAACTGGAGTCATCGGACCTATCATCCAACCAGAGTGTTTTGGAGATGAAGGACAGGTATTTATAGATCAGTCGACTGTAAGTGGAGGCAATGGTCCATATAGATTTGGTGTAGATGCTTTTCAACCTGTGGATATCATGGATACTGTAAGCCTGCCAGGAAGTAATACGCCTTATCAAGCAATTGTTTTTGATAGAAATGGATGCACATCCGAGCCATCAGACTTTTTCATAGATATACCTGATGAGGTTTCGATTAGCCTCAGTGGAGATACGGTTATCGATATTGGGTTTAGTGGTGAGCTCATGGCCGATATTATATCACCTGTAGATGTAGATACGGTTATCTGGACTTCAAACAATGAAGATGGAGAGCTCTTATCTTGCCTTAATAGTGAATGTAGTCAGATCGCGATAATGCCGACTCAAGACGTAACTTTTACTGCTACAGTGATCAACGTCGATGGATGTACAGCCTCATCGAGTATAGATATCGATGTGATAAGAAATGACAACATTTTTGTTCCAAACATATTCAAACCTGGAGACGGCATACTCAATGACGAACGAAATCGCACCTTTGGCGTCGTTCCAGGTACTGCTGTTGAAGCGATAGATTTTCTGCGGATCTATGACAGATGGGGTAATCTCGTTCATGAAGAAATGAATCTCCCTATGCCACTCAATAGTGATGAAGCGACTGGATCCTGGAATGGAGAAAGAAGGGGAAATGCTGTTGAGGCTGGCGTGTACGTATGGACTATGCAAGTCAGATTCTTGGCTGATCCAAATCCTCAGGTCAGAAGAGGAGAAGTTACTGTTGTGAGGTGATATACTTACTCTTGGTCAGGTCTCGGTAAGACATTTACCTCGAGTGTGATAACTGAAGTCTCAGGTACCGTATTAGATGTAACTGTTAACTCTGCCTGTTGCTCTCCAGACTTGCCTACAGAATGATAATCCACTCCTATAATCCCTGATTCACCAGGCTCTATATCCAAAAATGGAAAACTCGGCTGTGTGCAACCACAAGAAGGTTTAACATATGAGATCGAAAGTGGAGCATCACCAGTATTAGTGAAGTGTATATCATGGTGTATCACCTCTCCTTCTATAACGTCAGGGAGATGATATACAAGAGAGTCATAAGTGATCTTAGGTCTTTTTCTCTTTTGTTTAGGCTTAGGTTTTTTCTTCGGCTTGCTTTCCCGAACGACTTTCTTGGCGGGCTCTTCTGATATCTTATTAACCTCTTTTTCTGAGAGCGCTACGGCTTGATCTTCCTTTTTCTTAGCATAGACGTTAGTTGGAGGCGGTTTAGCTTCAGACAAATCAAATTCTGGCGATGAAGTCTTACTACCCTCCTGCAGAGAAGATGGCTTACTGTCACCACAACTTATCAAAAACCAAAGGCTACAAGCTAAAAATATGAGAAGGACATCCTTATTCATATCCCCAAAGTTAATGGAGATATCCCAATTAGAGCTTCCTATCTAATAAGGTTAACAATACCACTCTTGGAAAAAAGCTCATTGTCACATATATATGATACTCTATAGACATAAGAGCTCGCAGGTGCTTCCTGACCTTGATGGACACCATCCCATGTGAGATTGATATCATTAGTGAGGAATACTCTCCCCCCTAACCTATTGAAGATCTCAAATGATCTGAGCTCGTCAACGATAAAACTGTTACTTATACCAAACTGGTCATTGATCCGATCATTATTAGGAGTAAATGCAGTAGGAAGCACAAGATCTTGGCATGTTAGATTAGATGGATCAGCGACTCGCACGGTCACTTGCTCTACTGATTGGCAGTCTGCCTCACTTACCGTAAATGTATACGTAATATCCTGATCTGGAGTGGCTATAGGGTTGAGAGCCAGATCATCGTCTAAAAAATCCGAAGGGCTCCAACTGAAGTTGTCACTACAAGTTCCTCCAGTTTGTAATCTCACAGAACTTCCTGCAAATATCGTGGTATCTCCGATGCTTATCTTATCGATGTTGAGATCATTGTCTTCGATTTCGCGTGCTGTCAGAGCTCTATCAAATATCTTCAGTTCATCGATGAGTCCTTCAAAATTCACATCGGGATTTACCCCAGTGATCTGACACGGGCTATTGGATATAGTCAGAAGGCCAGGTACATCGAGAGTCAGATTAGCTCCGGTGGCTTGTTCATCCTCTAGGATACTATTGATGTACAATCTAGCAGTGCGATCCTCTTTGGTGATGACAACATACTGCCAGCAGCTGTTATCATCTAGTGTTGCATCTAATCTGAATTCACTACTTATAGACTCACTTATTACGCACCTGAATCGACGCGTATTTGGCAAAAACTTAAATGAAAAAACAGAATCTTGTCTACACTCACTACCGAGATACAGAATATCTACTATGTCACTGCCTTGATTGAGGACTCGTACATACATACTTATGGACCAATCTTCAGTAGAAATCTCTTCGGTTACCGCCGTATCAAGAACGGCCGATTGCAAGACACCATCAAAAGAAAATGCATTAGCCACTGCTCCGCAATCGCAGACATTGGCCCCAAAGGCACTTCCGTCAAAACCCGCATTTACATCGCGAAAAGTGCAGTCATCAAAACTATAATGACTAAATAACCCAGCTTGGGCTTGTGTCATCTCAGATATGACACAAAGACTACATAAGATGAACAGCTGGCGTATCCTTAAACTCAACATGATTTAACTAACGAATCCCAGTCTTATTAATTCTGCTATAAAGAAAATATAAAAACTTAATAGCATACCAGCCTTCCAGAAGCTCACACTTTTAGAGTAACATACTAGGATGAACAAGATGGTTGTAACCACCATAAATGGTAAGGCGTAAGTTAGGATACTCTCCGGCACATCAAGTGTCCCAAAAAATGAAGGTATCGCCATCACTGCATATGTATTAAACACATTAGAGCCTAGAACATTTCCAACGGCTATGGCATGTTTTCCTTTGCGAGCGGCAGACACGCTGACAACTACCTCTGGTAGCGATGTACCAAGAGCTAACAAACTGATAGATATCAATGATGGACTGATGTCCATAAGCTCGGCGATCTGCTCCATCGACGATACAGTATACTTTGCTCCGAAAAATATAGCGACCCCACCTGCTAACATAATCACATAAGTCATGACTCCTGGCTTCTCCTTATCTTCTTCTTCCTTACTACGTCCTTGGATACTGTACATCAAGAAACCCGCTAAACCGAACAAAAACAAGATCGCTTCGAAGATGGAAAAATGAAGATCCCTCAGCGAAAACCAAAGCAAGATGGCAGACCCAAAAAGTAGAGGCACATCCTCACTCATGATATCTCTTTCGATCTTGAGCTTGCCCACTGCAACGGCAGAAAGCCCTAGAACAAGTAAAATATTAGTGATATTAGACCCTATCACGTTACCCACGACTATCTCAGAAGAGCCGCTTAGGACAGCTAGTATCGAAGTGCTTAACTCAGGCAGCGATGTACCAAAAGATACCAGTGTAACACCGATGATAAATGGACTAATCCCGAGGAAAAGCCCTATCCTCTCAGCGCTATCAATAAATTTGTTAGAACCTATGATAAGACAACTCAGACTTACAACGAATGTTAAAAAGAGTAGGATCACAAACTGAGTATTATAGTATAGGCTAAAACTGCGAAGGGGCGAAGATACTATAGTTTATCATGGTTATATCTTAGACTAAAATCTAGTAGGAGATGCATTTTTTATCTCACATTTGCACTGCGTGAAAACGCTAAACGCTATCCATGATCAAAAAACTCACCGGAAAGGATAAAGATAAAGACCCGGCTAAGACTGAGGAAGAGAAGGAGATGTCCTTCTTAGAGCACCTCGAAGAGCTTCGCTGGCATCTGGTAAGAGCGGCCATCTCGATCGTCATAATAACCATAGTAGTCTTTTTCTTTAAAGAGCTAGTTACGAAGATCATGTATGCTCCCAGATATTCAGACTTTTTTACTCATAGTCTACTTTGCAAATACGTGGGTGTACACTGTGAAGTGTCACAGTTCAAGATTATCACTAGGGAGCTAGGAGAAGAGTTCCTTACACACTTGAAGACATCCTTATGGCTGGGAGTTTTGTTATCCTTCCCTTATATCTTCTGGGAGATCTGGAGATTTATCAAACCAGGTCTATATGAAACAGAGAAAAAAGCAGCTCGAGGTATAGTTGGTATTTGCTCTTTATTATTCTTCATGGGTGTCTTGTTCGGATACTATATAATCGCCCCGTTCGCTATCAACTTCTTATCTAACTATTCCTTTGGCGATACCAATGATCAGACCGTTATGTTAGGATCATACATCAGCTATCTGGTCATGTTGACATTTCCTGTTGGATTAATTTTTCAACTCCCCATCATGTCCTACATACTTGCTAAGATCGGCATCCTCTCAGCAGGCTTCATGCGGACATACAGAAGACATGCTATCGTCATTATATTTATAGTAGGAGCTGTCATTTCTCCACCGGATCTTCCCTCTCAATTGCTTATTGCTGCACCACTTATAGCACTTTATGAGATGAGCATCAAGATAGTCTCAAGAGTGGAGAAAAAACATAAGAAAGAACTTGGTTTAACTACCGCGGACTAAGCCTAACGAAAGGACAGATTACCTCCTCCAAAGACACTCCACCATGTTGAAAAGTGTCCATGTAGAGATTGTTGTATTTGTTATAGTTATTAGGATATAGGAAGAATCTTTCTTCTCTAGCGAAGACGTAAGTTGTACTGAGATTTGCGCTTGGAAGTCCTACTTTGCCTGGGCTTTTGATCTCAAAGACGTCCTTCTTATCGTAGTTCAAG
>CAYYBR010000070.1:0-18186 GCA_964470035.1 uncultured Saprospiraceae bacterium | reverse complement strand
TTCTTAGACGGTGTACTACCGCATAAGATAGTAAGCCATGAAAAACTCGTACTTACTTATGATTATCAATATAAGTACCCTGATCCTAGGGTCTTCTAGATCTATGTAAGTAGGCCCCTATCTCGCCAAGCCCTAGAAAAGAAGAATAAGAACACAGCAAAGACGATTACGATGATAGGCATAACCGCAGTGCTAAATCCTTTCTGTGCGACTAGGTCAGTAAGAAAAAGAAAGTTTAATTGAAGAACTAGAACAGCGATAAGACTAACTAGAAATACTGGTACGGCAGATTTCTTTTTTAAGAGAAGTAGCACAGATCCTACTAAGCCTGTCACTACAGCCACCGCAAAGACGATATAAGACCATTCAGGTGTAAAGTCGTAGATGTCTCTCATATTTTCGGGAAGAGCAATACGAGAAGCTGGGTTTTTATAGAAGTCATACTCTCTAAACCAATTATAGCATCCCATGGCATTCCAAATCAACGCCAAGCCTGTGACTATCCAGTATATGAGAGGAGTTTTTTTGATATCAGCCATGTGATGAGATTTGCTTTAATATAGAACCTTTGAGCAAATCAACAAAATCGCGGATGCTTTGAGATTTGTCGAATCAGAACTAGGTTCTTGTCTTATAACACCACTGTTATATCTAATCACAAGGTGATAAATGAAGAGATAGTCATAAATTCACGTTTTAAGTCGAGCTCCTTATGAAAGCAAAATATAAAATGACAGGATGTGCGCGATTCGCCATCTTCCTAATCGTACTAGCCCCGATTGCCTACTTTGGTTCAAAATATCTGAGAGAAAGTGGCACTTGGGATAAGTTCAAAGACAAGGTAGAATCTCGAGATACTAACAGCGTGGAAGAAGCCATAGGTGATAAGTCCGGAGATGACATACTCAGAGATATCGACAGAGGATCTTCAGATAACCAGAATGATAGATCCGCCCAAAGTACTATTGATAGAACTGAGATAGAAGAGCGAGAACGTATCATCAGGGAGCAAGAAAGAAAAATCCAAGAGCTTGAAAAGCGAAACCAAGATCTTCAGAATCAGAAATCACAGATAGATACAAGAACGTCATCTGACACTAGGACAGACATACCTCCTGTTACATCACAGAGGGATCAGACATCGGGTACGACGTCATCTAACAATCGCACAACAGCACCTGGTGGGGCGCCATCTTTGGACGAGTTGCTCCAAGAAGCAGATCGCAATACAGGAAACTCTACTAGGACACCGACAGGTCGAGAAAATACAACTACCGCAAAACGTACGCTCGCCACATGGGATTTTTCCTTTCAAAACATAAGCGGCGACATTGAGTTTTATGAGCAAGGAGGGCAGATACTCTCACGCACTGTTTATCGAGGCAACAATAGAGTCGACATCAGTGAGCTGATAAGGCAGGACGATAAGTTTATCGTGCGCAATAGTCCAACTGGCGAGTACTATGTGCTGAGACGAGATGGAGATCTTGATGCTTACGATGAGAGCGGATATCAAACGACATGCAGAAGAAAGTAGTAAGTTCTGTCGAGTTCATCAAAACGATCGAATTGATTCTATCAAGAGGATATGAGTAGCTCAGGGCTTTCGCCAGAAAAAAACTTCGCAAGTCCTAGAACGTACATGTATATCTGAAGTATAAAATTCATATATCTTCGCCCCCTCATTAGAAAAAGGTAAAATCTCATGGCTAATATTCTTATCAATGACGGCATACAACCTATAGGAGTAGAGATGTTGGAAGCAGCAGGTCATACTGTAGTTAATCAGCATATACCTATGGACGAACTTCCATCAAAACTCCCAGAATTTGATGCTATTTGTGTGCGAAGTGCGACAAAAGTGAGAATAGCTCTCATAGATCAGTGCCCTAATCTGAAGGCTATATGTAGAGGAGGTGTAGGTCTAGACAACATCGATGTAGACTATGCAAGATCGAAGAATATAGCTGTAATCAATACGCCAGCGGCATCATCAAGATCCGTTGCAGAATTGGCAATGGCTCATCTCTTTTCTATCGCGAGGTCACTCTATAAGTCCAATCGAGCTATGCCAAGTAAAGGGGATAGTGAGTTTAAAGCACTTAAAAAGTCATACTCAAAAGGATTTGAATTGTATGGTAAGACTTTAGGAGTCATTGGATTAGGAAGGATAGGTAGAGAAACTGCCCAACTCGGTTTAAGTGTTGGAATGAATGTCATAGGAGTAGATCCATATATCGATAGCGCAGAGCTTAAGATCGGTGGCGAACAGGTTAACGCGTCATATGCGCTAAAATCTTCCACTATGGAAGAGATGTTAGCTAAGGCTGATGTGATCACACTGCACATACCATTTACAGGAGCGCCCGTATTAAGTACTGATCAGTTTAATCAGATGAAAGATGGGGCCATCCTTATCAACGCATCTAGAGGAGGCACTGTAGATGAAGATGCTATGCTAGCAGCGCTAGAAAGTGGAAAGTTGGCAGCAGCGGGAGTAGATGTCTTTATTAATGAACCTACACCACGAAAGGATGTACTAGAGCATCCGCAAGTGTCTCTTACACCTCATACAGGAGCTTCAACTAATGAAGCTCAACAGAAGATAGGGATAGAGTTAGCGGAAAAGTTGATTGCTCATTTGGAGCAAGCATCCTAGGTCAAAAAAGATTCATATACTGATTATACTATATATATAGTTACTTTTGCCCACAGCAGAAGTTGCTTAGTCTATGACGACCCTTATATTTTTCTTCGTTTTATCGATAGTCTTTTCGTTCCTATGCTCAGTATGGGAAGCTGTACTATTGAGTATTACTCCATCTTATATATCACAGAAAGTCCACACTGGGAGTCCCCAAGGCGAGACGCTCCAGAAGTTTAAGGAGGATATAGATAAGCCGCTATCGGCCATACTGACACTTAATACCATAGCTCATACAGTAGGAGCTATAGGTGTAGGTTCTTCTGCGGCTGCATATCTAGGTGGCGAAACCATCCTAGGTATTAATGGAGAGGCATTCGTCGCTAGTGTTATGACGGTAGCTATCCTGATCCTTTCTGAGATCATACCTAAGACGATAGGAGCCAACTACTGGAAGAGACTGACACCATTTACGATATCATCCTTGAAGGTGTTGATGTTCATACTCGGACCATTTGTGTGGATCAGTCAGCTCATCACCAAAAATTTAAAGAAAGACAAATCTGCAAGTGTGTTAAGTCGCGCTGATTTTAGAGCGATCACACAAGCAGGATACGAAAGTGGCGCCCTTAAGAAAACGGAATCAACAACTATCGGCAATATTCTCAAGTTAGATCAAATCACTGTGAAGGCTATCATGACCCCTCGAAGTGTGATGACCTCTACTGTCGAAGATTTATCACTCAAGGATTTCTACGATCGAGATATGCCGTTAAAGTACTCGCGTATCCCTGTGTTTGACAAGGATAAAGAAGCGATCAAAGGCGTCCTTTTGAAAGACGATCTTTTTCAAGCTTTGATCGAACACCAAGGAGATAATAGCATAGCTGATCTACTTAGGCCTGTTGTGTTTATTACTGCTTCAGAAAGCTTGACTGAACTTCAAAACCTGCTGATGGAATCCAATGGCCATATAGCAGTGGTCACAGATGAGTTCGGAGCAGTGTTGGGTATCGTCACTTGGGAAGACTTGTTAGAAACAATCTTAGGTCTTGAGATTCTCGACGAGACCGATGATGTGCCTGATCTACAATCTTATGCAAAAGAGTTGTGGGAGAAGCGCAAGCAGGCTACTCGTTCATAAGAAGGTGAGTTCTTCACTTTCGTAAATGTTAGCTTACTCTCTCTATATCTACTGTTGCTTGCTGACTTTTTATCTAAATGCGTTTTCCATATAATTAATTTCTCTATTTGGTATACCTAATTCTTTTGCAAATTCACTCCATTTTGATATTTCGGCTCTTGCTTCTTTAATGTACTTTTCGGCGTCTCTTAGTTTCCATCTGAAGTACTCAGCTACTTCTAAACAAAGATCGAATTCTAAGCTATTATCATCTTCTGATATATTTAGGCTTAATCCAATTCCATCTTCATTTGGGTTGATATCGTATGCAGGTGATAGTTTCCAACCCTTTCTTGTTAATAGGAAGCCATGATTACGTAAATGATCATCGGTATTTGATACTCCGACGGAAAAGACTATCCTTTTCCATAATTCAATTAAATCTTGATCCGGTTCAGCTCCATATCTTTCTATTAATTCTACTAGTTCCAAATAGCTACCTCCTTCTTTATGGGTATATCCATCTTTGTATCCCAATAAAGTCATTGCTGATGCAAAGTGTATCCTTTTATCTTCGTCTGATCGATCAAATCTCTTAGTCAAATACGTATGTTGTTTTTGGGAATAAATTGACGCTGTCGCTTCTGCCACATTAATACCAATTTTACTAGCAATTTTATTGACAAGTAACTCCCAAATACCTGAATCTTTATCATCATTTTTACTTGGAAATTTTGCTATCCATAAACTTCCATCTGTATTTCTGACACTTGCCTTTGGTCTAGCACCTCCTAACGAGGATCCCGGAGCTATCATTAATTTCAACCATTTTTTTGCATCACTATCCTTGAAAAAGTCATCATCTTCTATTCTTTGACTTGCTTGTTCTAACTCTCTAATGCTTGTAAAAGGTGGAGCTTTTATTTCTTCATCATTTTCTAAAAAATCGCCACCTTCATCCAATTTAAATCTAAGTCCGCCCATTCTTGTTTCATCATTAACTCTTAGAAGAAAATCTGATTCAAATAACCTTTGTGGTTTTTCACCTTCTTTTCTTTCTTTTATTGCTTCTCTTCTTTTCATAAGCATACGGCCCCATCTATCAGGAGACGAATCTAGAAACAGTCCGAAATTTGGTTTTGTATCACCCAAGTATTGTGGGCCGCTATACAACTTTAAATCAGGATCTAGATCTTGAGCAAATCCACTTTCGATCCAAGGTTTGGAGTATTCAAAAGAAAATACTTCTTCACCTTTGGTTAATTCAGTTCTCAGATTTCCCATTAGAATTTGTTCTGGGAGCCCACTCCAATCTGCATATACAAATATCTCTCTCATTTGGACTTCTTATTTGAAACTCTTTTTCCTATACTCAACTTTGCATCTTGAATCTTTCTCCCAAGAATATCATCTTCACCTACCTTAACTAGATCTTTTTCTAAACCATAGACAGATAATACCTGCAATAATGTAGCTATTGATGTTGTTGATTTTCCTGTTTCAATATTCCATAATGTTGTTCTACTTATTCTTGCTCTTTCAGAAACCATTTCTGCTGAGAACTTCCTTCTCAGTCTTGCTAGTTTTAAATTTTCACCTAATCGGCTTAAAATTCTCTTTTCTTTAGGCAAAAGCTCATTCATTTTAGACATAACGTTCAATATTATGAACAAATATGCACAAAATAGTTCATGATAGTAAACATTATGTACCTTTTAAAGCTTGCATGTAACAAAGTAATCCTCTAGCTCTTCCTATATTAGACTAACAAAGTCTTCTTACTATGAGAGCAGTATATCTTTCTTGCTTAATTCTTGTTATATCTCTTATGCATGATCTTACAGCACAAAAAACGATAGAACTACCGATCACGGTAGAGAATGAGGAGGTTGTATGGGAAAGAGAAGAAAGTACTTTTTATTCTGAGGTATGGCAAACTCCGGTGGTCACAAATGTGTCTAAGCCTTCTTTAATTGTGTACCAACCAGAGAACCAAAAGACAAATGCAGCAGTAATCATCTGCCCTGGAGGAGGCCAATATGCGCACTCTATAGAAAGTGAAGGAACGCAAGTCGCGCAATGGCTGAATGATCGCGGGGTAACAGCTTTTGTATTGAAGTATAGATTGGTACCTACTGGAGAAGATGGTACCCAACAAATCATGACTGATGGAGAGATAGTGGAGGTGAATGCTAGAAAGCTTCTCAAACTATCGACATCTGATGCGCAGCATGCTCTGAGATATGTAAGAGAGCACGCTGAATCATACGATATCAATCCTAATAGGGTAGGATTGATGGGTTTTTCTGCCGGAGGAGCAGTTACGATGAATACCACCTATACTACTCTTGAAGAGGACAAACCTGATTTCATAGCACCTATTTATGCTTGGATGATAGTCGTAGATAAAGGCCAAGTGCCATCAAAGAAGATACCGATGTTTGTAGCATGTGCCAGTGATGATCCATTGAGACTCGCTCCGGCAAGTGTGCAGTTATATCAGGATTGGGTAGAGCATGGACAACAGTCAGAGCTACATATGTATGCTAAAGGAGGACATGGCTTTGGCATGAGAGATCTAGGTCTTCCTTCCGACGAGTGGATAGAGCATTTTGGGGCTTGGCTTTTTGATACTTATAAATCAGAGTAACCCTATGAAGCGAAGAAAATTTCTGGACTACACGTCTATGATAGGCGCAGGGCTCATATCTGCACCCTTAATAAGCTGTAAAGTCGATCAATCAAGAGATAACAAATTCAAGAAAAAACTTGGCGTTGCTTTAGTAGGTTTAGGATATTACTCCACTGATCTTCTCGCACCAGCGCTTCAGTTGACCCAACACTGTGAGTTAAAAGGTATCGTCACAGGAAGCCCAGAAAAAATCCCTGTATGGCAAGAGAAGTATGGTATCCTTGACTCCAATGTCTACAGCTATAACAACATGGACCAGCTTGCCGATAATGACGATATCGATATTCTTTATATAGTTGTACCAACTGGATTACACTCAAAATATGCTGTCATTGCCGCTAACGCGGGGAAGCACGTTTGGTGCGAAAAGCCGATGGCACTTGATGTAGACCAGTGCCAAGAGATCATAGATGTTTGTGATTCGAACAAAGTCAAACTCTCTATCGGTTATAGATGTCAGCATGATCCTAACATGCAGGAGATTATTAAAATTACAAAACAGGGAAAGTTCGGAGATGTAGTTGCCTTAAATGCAGCTGCAGGTTACTATGGGGGTACCGATGATAGCTGGAGGTTTAGAAAACAACTTGGTGGTGGGGCATTGTATGATATGGGTGTCTATACTATCAATGCACTTAGACATGCCAGCCAGATGGAACCTATAGCTGTCGTCAATGCTAGACATAGTACGACAAGACCTGAAGTATTTACGGAAGTGGATGAGACGACGGAGTATGTATTAGAATTTCCAGGTGGAGTCTTTGGTTCAGGAAAGACTAGCGTCGGTGAGGATATCAATATCCTTCAGGTATCGTGTAAAGAGGGATCATATATGTTATCTCCGATGCAGACCTACCTCGGGTTAAAAGGAGAGACAACAGATGGGCAGATCATTGATTTTCCAGTAGAAAATCAACAGTCGTTACAGATGGACAATGATGCCATCGCTATCAAAGAAGGGAGAGATGTACTGGTGCCTGGCCTCGATGGATTAAGAGATATCAGGATCGTCAATGCTATAAGAAAATCTGCCAGCACAGGCGACCGAGTTGAGTTAATCGGCTAGTTGCATCCATCTGCAGAGAGGGTTAATGAGGCACCCAGAAGGATGGATAAATTTCCAAGTTGAATGTTAGGGGCATCAAGGGTAACATTATTATTGATTTGTATCGCGCCAGAGGTAGTGATAAGTTGACCCGCTGTTATCGATTGCTCTGTGACTGGATCAGTTAAGGTCACAACCTGATCACAATCGTTTGATGTACAAGATGAAAAACAGTTATGCGAATTGATGGCATTATTAATCGCTGCTCGTGAAGCAGATGACCAAGTTGTGGTATTAGTGAGGGAGGGACTCATGATAAAGGATGTGCCGCTTGCATCGTGATCACTATCAAAATTATGACCTATCTCGTGACTGGTAAGTACTCGGAGCTGAGAAAGCGATGTCGAAAAGTCTTCTAAGATATGATATCGAAAACTCCGGCAGACAACGTCTATCCAAGCAAGGCCTACTGTACTAAAAAACGGGGTTCCATTATTATCTCTGAAGAATATATCTCTGCCTGTCCAAAGTTGACCGATGTCGTGGATTCTATTAAAACCAGAAGGTCCCCAAGCAGTAAAACTATTTAACAACTCTCCCGCATCCGCACTTGAGGTCCAAGGGTCACAGCTCGAGCACGTAGATACCCAGTGTTCTACAATCTCAAACCTTATCTCTTCGCTAAAAGCTTGTTCATAATCTCCAGCTACCATATTCATCACCGCAGTAGATTGGACTATAGCACCATTGGTCCCATTATGATTTTGCACATAACTATTATCAAGTGCTATCGCGATCTCATAGGTCCTACACCCTGATGATTTTAAGGCCGTCGATTCAGTTATCTGGATGGTGGATTTGCGACGTTGTGCTTGTGAAGCTGCGCAGGTGCTGTCGTTTATATTCTTGACATCTTTATCTTGATAAAGGACATGGTAGGCTGACCCTTCCTTTGTGAAGTTATCTACAGGTTCTATATAATACTTGCTTTCAGCGGTCTGGATATATCCGAAGTACTTGTCATTAGATATACTCAACCTTATGGAGCTTGCAGGGTCATCTAGAAGATAGCCTGAGTAAGTCTTAGGAAGATGGTCGTGTGGAGATAATGACTCTGATGGTGTACTAATCATATACTTGTCAGCAACCAGGTCATTTTCAAAAAGTATGGCCTCCTTGGAGCTGAGGCTGCCTATGCCTATTTTCCAAGAAACCATTGAAGAGGACGATCTCGCTTTTTCTGGAGTTCCAATCTCGTATTGTTCAAAATGCTGATCGAGTTCTTCCGATATGGCCCCCTGACCATGGCTACGAGTTGAACAGATAATTAAAAGGTATATCTGGAGTATCACGAGAATACTTCTCATAAAAAGCAAGATTTTTTTGATGGCTTAGTTGACTCTTAGTGAGATCATGGGGGCTCTCATAAGAAGTGAGATCAAATATGGCTATCGAGTATATCTTATAACTATGTGTAAACTCTAGTATTAGAGGGTGTAAACACCTAAGTGATACCTAATGTCTGGAAATTGACAGGACTATATTGTGAGAAAAAAACCTATGCAGTATTGGTTATCTCTAGGATGAGTGTTCTTATTACAGAGTTTGGCTTGCCTCATCTTATGGTTAGCCATTTGGGTAGCTGCGGAAGATTGTACATATGAAACTTCAGCGTATAAAAATAGGAAACACTGAATTTCCCTAACTGAGATCAGAAGTATCCATAAAGTCCTCGTCGCGGACTACCATAAGTAGTGCGCGATGCGAGGCTATGATATACTCTTCCTTATTAAATACAATCTCATGGACACCTGCTTGCATATATACTGCGAGGTCGCCAGCCTTCGGCTGAAGGGGCACATACTTGATAGTATCGCTCTTGTCTTTCCAAGGTTCATCATCATCTCGTATAGCAGGGATAGGATAGCCTGGCCCAACCTTGATAACATAACCAGTACGCAATTCCTCCTTTTTGTGTATGCCCTGGGGTAGAAAAAGTCCACTTTCAGTTCTTTGCACGGGGGAGGTTGGTTTTATAAGTATGTGATCACCGATCAGAATAAGTTTGCTAAGATCCTCTTCTTTTAACTTCAGCATGGTCTAACATCAAAATACGAATATATATGCTTCTTACTAGTCAAAGTGCAGATGGTCACTTATGACGTAGTAGATGGAAAGTTATCCTCATATAACCAATATAAGTGATGGAAAATGAGCATTTTTGTGCTTCTCTTTTTTAGCCTGACCTTATACGGGTAGATAATCGAGTAAATGGTAAAGATCGAGTTAGATATTGTGGCCTTATCTCACAGCGTTACACAGTCGCATAATTATGCAGTAGTGCTTGGCGAGGTGGATGGAAAAAGAAGACTTCCTGTGGTGATCGGGGGGTTTGAAGCGCAAGCTATAGCGGTTGCTATGGAGCAAATAGCGCCCAATCGCCCACTTACTCACGACTTATTCAAGAATACATTGGAGTCTTTTGATATAGATCTCAGAGAAGTGGTTATCAACAATCTTCTGGATGGAGTCTTTTATGCCAAGCTTGTTTGTATCAAAGACGGTGAAGAATTTGAGATTGACTCAAGGACTTCTGACGCGATTGCTATGGCCGTGAGATTTGACTGTCCGATCTATACATTTGAGTTTATCATGGACTCTGCTGGAGTAGAGCTTGAGGACGGTGAAGATGAAGAGACCATAACGCGTGGCAAGACAAGAGCGCCTGAGTCAAAAAAGAAGGGAGTCGGAATTACATCTATGTCTGAGGCTGAACTTCAAGATGCTTTGGATGAAGCATTGGGTAAGGAAGATTACGAGCGTGCCGCTAAGATCAGAGATGAGATGATCCGACGTAAGTCTGAAAAGTCCTAACCGTCTCCTAGTCCATCCTCTTAAGTATTTCTTTTACTCTTTCTATATCGTTGTTGCTGATATCTCGATGTAAGACAAATCTTACTTCTTGAGGCCCAAACTGCGTAGCACCAATTTCATTTTCTTTTAACTTATTTACGAAAGTGGGAGTATCGATATCATCGTGTAATGCAAAGATGACGATGTTAGTGTGCACAGGCTTTACATGATCTACGTAGCTTCTATCCTCCAGAAGCATACCGAGTTCCTTGGCTCTCTGATTATCTATATGTAGATCCTGGACATGGTGGTCCAAAGCATAACTACACGCTGCTGCGAGGTATCCAGCTTGGCGCATACCGCCACCCATCACCTTGCGAAGTTTTCGAGCCCTTTTGATGTCTTTCTGATCACCGATGAGTAGCGAACCAACCGGCGCTCCAAGGCCTTTAGATATACAGATAGAGATACTATCAAAGCAAGCTCCTATATCTTGGGTTTTCTCATGAGTTTCTACCAGCACATTGAATAAGCGAGCGCCATCGAGATGGAGCTTGAGACCTTGAGATTTGCATACTGCCTGTATGGGAGTAATCTCATCGATCTTATAGTAACTACCGCCTCCTTTGTTACAACTATTCTCTAGGACGACAAGGCTTGAGTTGGCTAGCCAGTCATAGTCTGGTTTGATCGCACTTCTTACCTGCTCAGCAGTGATTTTCCCATATTTACCTTGTAGGAGATTCATGGATACTCCTGAGTTATAGGCATATCCACCTACTTCATAGAGATGCACATGAGAGTAGTGGTCACAGATCACCTCATCGAGAGGTTGAGTGTGCATTTTGATCGCTATCTGATTAGTCATCGTGCCGGAAGGGCAAAAAACTGCCGCCTCTTTACCAAACATATCGGCGGCTTTTGCCTCAAGGGCATTGACGCTCGGGTCTGCACCAAATACATCATCGCCAACTTCAGCAGTCATCATCACCGATAGCATTTCTGGAGTAGGTTTGGTCACCGTATCAGATATGAGATTGATCATAATATTATCATTGGGAAGGTAAGATATAGCTTTGTCTCTCTTCCTTTTTACACTTTCGTAAATGCTTCACAGACCAATAGTATTCAAGCGAGGATATTCATTCATTTTTTCTCTTTGAGACTGACCAGAAAGGCTGCTTTAATCCTTATATCTTTGCAACTAACAGATACCACATGGTGCTCAGCCGAATGAGTCCATGATGGAGACGGCTATATATATGAAGCACATCCGTAACTTTTGTGTGATCGCACACATCGATCATGGGAAAAGTACTCTCTCTGATAGATTGCTTGAAGAGACAAAGACGATATCAGAACGGGACATGAAAGCTCAGGCCCTAGATGATATGGACATAGAGCGAGAGAGAGGTATAACTATTAAGAGCCATGCTATACAGATGTATTACAAGCATACAGATGGTGAGGTATATACTTATAATCTCATCGATACACCTGGTCATGTGGACTTCTCTTATGAAGTATCAAGGTCTATCGCAGCTTGTGAAGGAGCATTGTTACTAGTAGACGCATCGCAGGGTATACAAGCTCAGACCATCTCTAATCTTTATCTAGCTATAGCTCATGACCTAGAGATTATCCCGGTCCTTAACAAAGTGGACATGGAAAGTGCCATGGTCGATGAAGTATCAGACCAGATCATCGATTTGCTGGGTTGTGATAAAGATGATATCGTCCTTGCAAGTGGAAAGACTGGTGTCGGTGTGCCGGAGATCCTTTCAGCTATAGTAGATCGCATACCTGCTCCAGAAGGGAATCCTGACGAGCCGCTACAAGCACTCATATTTGATAGTGTATTCAATCAGTTCAGGGGAGTGATAGCCTACTTCAGGATTCTTAATGGTGCTCTAAGAAAAAATGATATAATCCAGTTTGTAAATACCGGAGGTGAATATCAAGCTGATGAAATCGGTGTGCTTCAGCTCGATCAGATACCCAAGCAAGAACTATTTGCTGGCAATGTGGGCTATGTGATCACTGGTATAAAGGAATCGAAAGAGGTAAAAGTCGGTGATACCATCACTCTGAAAGAGCGTCCTTGTGAAGAGGGCATACATGGATTTGAAGACGTGAAACCGATGGTTTTCGCCGGTATCTATCCGATCGATAATGACGACTTTGAAGACCTTAGAGACAGTCTAGAAAAACTTCAACTTAATGATGCCTCGCTCGTCTTTGAGCCAGAGTCATCAGTGGCTTTAGGATTTGGGTTCAGATGTGGGTTTCTAGGTATGCTTCATCTTGAGATAATCCAGGAGAGACTATCCCGAGAGTTTGATCAAGAAGTGATCACAACAGTACCCAATGTATCCTATATGGCATATACCAAGAAGGGTGAGGAGATGAGGGTAAATACACCTACTGATCTTCCTGATCCAACCTTGATTGATAGGGTAGAAGAGCCATATATCCGGGCACAGATCATCACTAAACCTGATTACATTGGAGCTATCATGACACTAGCTATGGACAAGCGAGGTGTGATGACTAACCAAACATATCTGACGACAGATAGGGTAGAGCTAACTTTTGAGATGCCACTGGCTGAGATCGTATTTGACTTTTATGACAAGCTCAAGTCGATCAGTCGGGGCTATGCATCTTTTGACTATCAGATGATAGACTATCGAGCATCTGATCTGGTTAAGCTAGACATCAAATTAAATGGTGATAGTGTGGATGCACTGTCCTCACTTGTCCATAAGACAAAGGCCGAGTCTTTTGGGCGCCAGATCTGCAAGCGACTAAAAGAACTACTACCACGCCAGCAGTTCTTGATAGCGATACAAGCTGCCGTAGGTGCTAAGATCATCGCAAGAGAAACCATATCTGCACTCCGTAAAGATGTGACTGCCAAGTGCTACGGTGGTGATATCACGCGTAAGCGTAAGTTACTCGAGAAGCAAAAGAAGGGTAAGAAAAAGATGCGCCAGATAGGAAGTGTGCAGGTTCCTCAGAAGGCCTTCTTAGAAGTCCTTAAGTTGAACGAAGGCTAGCCCAATCCTTCATCTATGCTCCATGTACCAGGATTATATATTCTACATACTGAAGAGTATGGTCGCGGCGTGTATACATCCGAAGTTCTGGAAGCGGGTGATATCATAGAGCTTTGTCCGATCATCAAAATACCGAAAGGAGAATTAGAGTGGATTGATAAAACCAAGGTCTACGACTATTACTTCATCTGGGAAGAAGAAGGATACGATGCATGCTTGGCCTTGGGCTATGGAAGTTTGTATAATCATTCGCCATCCCCTAATGCTGAGGTGATAATGGATTATGTAGACCAAAGGATAAAGATGGTGGCTGCTACAATGATAAACTCTGGTGACCAGATATTCATCGACTATACAGGAGGAACTAAAGGACAAATAGAGCTTTGGTTCGATGTAGTCTGAAGTCTTCTTATCTTAGAAGTATGACTGATCGACGAAGTTTTATAAAAGAGGCATCCATCCTTGTAGGTGGTATGCAAGCCATAGTCCTAACAGCGTGCAAATCTCAGCCTACTAATCAAGGACGAGAAGTAACGTCAGAAGAGCTAGTAGAGATAAGTATCGCAGATATACATGAAGCGTATAAGTCTGGTACGTATACCTGCGAAGCCCTTGTCAAAGCTTTTTTAGAGAGAATCACAGCTATCGATAAATCTGGCCCTGCTATTAATTCTATAATAGAAGTGAATCCCGATGCCCTCTCTATAGCCCGTGATATTGATAGTAGTATGAGAAAAGGTATCGATAAGCCACTACTAGGGATACCTGTTCTACTAAAGGACAATATAGATACCCATGATAAAATGTCTACGACAGCTGGGTCTCGTGCTTTAGCAGGATCCAAGCCTTTGAGAGATAGCGCTGTTGCTGCTAATCTTCGCAATGCCGGAGCAGTCATCCTAGGTAAAACAAACCTTAGTGAGTGGGCCAACTTCAGAGGCCAAAGCTCAACAAGTGGATGGAGTGGTCTCGGAGGACTTACTAAAAACCCTTATGTACTTGATCGTAATACCTGTGGCTCTAGTGCGGGGTCAGGAGCTGCCGTAGCAGCTAATCTCTGTGTGATGGCTATAGGTACGGAGACTAATGGCAGCATAGTTTGCCCGTCATCAACTAATGGAGTTGTAGGTATCAAACCAACAGTAGGCCTCGTCAGTAGGAGAGGTATCATACCTATCTCATCTACTCAGGATACCGCTGGTCCTATGGCGCGTTCTGTGAGGGATGCAGTGATCAGTCTAGGTGCTCTTGTCGGTCCAGAAAAGGGTGACCCTACAACCTTGGATTATCCAGATGACGTACTGACCGACTATACTTCTTTTCTTGACGCAGACGGTCTTAGAGATAAAAGACTAGCCTATTTCACTCAACCTAAGGGTAGAGATGAAGAAGTCGACGCCCTTATGGATCGAGCTATCAGTGACATGAAAAATGCTGGTGCTGAGATAGTTATGGTAGATAAGATTTCTGAGGATCATGTTGGGGAAGATTCTTTTCAGATCATGCTGTATGAATACAAAAAAGGACTGAATGATTACTTCGCCTCTTTAGGTGATAGTGGCCCCATAAGACGGCTTGAAGATCTGATCGAATTCAATCAGGGTGATACTCTAGAATTAAAATATTTTGGTCAGCAGTATCTGGAGATGGCTCTAGAAAAAGAAGGTTTGGATAGCGATGGCTACAAAGAAACGCTGGCTCGCATGCTCAAAGGTCGTCGTGAGTTAGGTATAGATAGAGTCATGGATGATCTAAGCTTGGATGCATTTATCGCACCGACTGGTTCACCAGCCTGGAAAACAAGACTAGATGGAGGAGATACTTTCAAGCTAGGGAGTTCGTCACCTGCTGCTCAAGCTGGATATCCTAACATATCAGTCCCTATGGGGTACATAGGTGAGCTGCCAGTAGGTATGTCGATATTCGGTAGAGCTTGGAGTGAAGCAAAGCTCATAGAGATAGCATATGCTTATGAGCAAACTACCAAACATAGAAGATCACCCAAGTACATTCCTTCTCTATAGCTTATGCGACAGCGAGGAATTATTGCTCTTTGAAAAAGACTCTTTTAAAGTAGAGGACATCATCCAAAGTGACCTTGAAGGTTTCTTTGGTTGGACCGATATAAACTTTACCATTCGATGCTAACCAATTGCCTTTTGGAAGAGTAACCTCTTTCTTGGTTTGATTAGGTTCTACGACAGGAGCGACAAAGTAGTCTTTGCCTAGCATGAACTGATCACGGATGTCTATATAACCCTTATCTGGAAAAGCATACTCCATACTTTGTATGAGAGGTACACCTGTGGAAGCAGCCTTACTAGCAAGTTTAGAAATTTCAGCTCCAAGTTCTTCTCTTATGGAAAGTGCTTTTTTATATGCCGCCTTGTGCTCTTGATCAAGTAAAGACATAGGTATAGGTAACGAAGACATACTAGGCATAAAGGCCTGTAATTGCGCGGTTCTAACTATTAAGTCTTGATCTATGGTATCCCGAGGATTAGAGTTATCAAAGTAGAATGACATATGACTATGTGGATATCCCATGATGCCCTGTAAGGCAACAGCATCAACCATCGTGCTAAGCGAATTCCATGAAAGCTCTTCAGAAGGTAGAGATCTTACTAAAGGGTATCCTCCCATCTGAGATCCTGGTCCGAGATAACTAATCTTTTGACTCAATCCGATACGTGCATACTCTATCGCCAGCTCTGAAGGAGCTATACTTTCTGCGGCTACTACATCGGTAAAGTGATCTAGATTACCCGCCAAAAAGTTGAAACCATCAACGCCATAATTTTTCTTGGTGCGCTTGAGCATATCCTTGAACCACACTTGGACTTCAGCATTACTTAGATCTAGCAGTGCGCTATAACCCTTTTCCCACTTTACTAATTTTACGGCCTCAGGATCAAGAGCATCTTTGAGAAATGCATCATTCTCCTTGTGGAGAGTCCTGAACACTTCAGAATCTGGACTTATAAATGGAGAAACATCAACGATCACCTGAAAGCCCATCTCATGTAGCTTTCTGATCATCTTTAAAGCATCAGGAAACTTACCACCGTCAAATGTAAAATCACCTGGATAGCTATGCCAACTGTCACCGAAACGAAGGATACCTGCAGGAAACTCTTCTTCGATAAGTCTTTCTGCAAATCTAATTACGGCATCTTGATTAAGTCCCATACCAAGTTCGACCTCCAAGTCATATTGCGGCTTTTGTGATATGCCTCTATGGGGTGGGCGATTGCCTTGAGGAAGAAAATTCTTTGCTACATACTTTTGTGCTGAGGCTAGAGTTTTGCCTTTTTGACCGATAACAAAACCTTCTCCTTCAGAGAGGACTATATCATATTGGTCCACCTTAAATGAAAATGGAGTTTCATTCCATATATACCTTCCCTTATTAGAAATAAGAAGGGTCTGAACTTGAGCACCAAAATCTTCGGTAAGATCAGCCTCAAAACCCTCTTCGAAGGGCATATCGCTATATCTCGCAGTCTGACCTCCCCACCAGTATTCTCCTGGGAGTTTCGAAACTGTTTTCTGAGCTGTAGTCTGTAGTGCAAGTAGTAGAAGAAGAGCTCCTACGATAGATCTTATCATGTTCATATCAAACCTCGGGTTAATAATCTAGGGGCAATAATATAATATTATGTGGTATGCCGCAGGATTGATACTAAACGCAGGCTATGGCAGCTATAGTGTAGGCAGTCAAACTAAGACGCTCAGCAATAAAAAACGGCCTTCAATTGAAGACCGTTTTTTATTGACAATTATCTTTGGAAGTAGACTACAAGTTAGCCGACGGGGTAGAAAAACTGCTCTTTGACAATCTTACCATCTTTGACTTCATATACACATATTTCTTCCTGAACTGCTCTTGGATGCCCCTTCATTGTGATGTCCATCTTCATGGTACAGCTGAAGTGATTTCCAGCTATGATGGGTCCATCTATTTCCATACCGTGAAACTCTTCTACACCTTTCTGCCACATTTCCCCCTTGGCCTTAATCGCTTCCAGACCTTCAGTACGAGGCGGAAACTCTTGACCATCTGGTTCGATGCTTACACAGTTAGGTGAGTAGTGATTGGCGATTACATCATCCCATTGGCCTTGCCGACATTTGGTTACTAAATCATTAGCAATCTCTTGAACATTCATAGTTAAAAGGTTTAAAGTTTTTAAGTCGTAATTGTGATAGTGGATATCAACTATTACTATTTCGATGACTACGCTTTCGCAAATACCATCAACCCGATGTTCTCTTATTTAATAAGAGTCTTATCAGGTTAAGTAAGTATTTACGAAAGTGAATGAGCCCCTAAATTATTCAATCTGTCGATTCGAAATTGTGATTTTTTAGCACATCGATATCTATGTATTCTAGGGTCTTTTCGTGAGTGCTCGCAAGAATGATCGGAGGAGCGACTCCAGCTTCGACGGCCTCTTTCCAGCGCTCAGCACAAAGGCACCACCGATCTCCGGGCTTGAGTCCAGGAAAGTGATAGGTCGGATTAGGGGTGACAAGGTCATTGCCGCAGGAAGATGTATAGCTCAAAAACTCTTCGGTCATCACTGCGCATACAGTATGTACGCCATAATCTTGCGGACCTGTGCGACATGTCCCATCTCTATAAAATCCAGTCATAGGGTCTGAACAACAAGGTTGTAGACGAGTACCAAGTACATTGAGTTGATTAGAGTGGTTGGGAAGAGTTGTCATAATAATCGCTATGATAAGGTGGAGCATGTTCTTGTAACC
>CAYYBR010000069.1:0-18187 GCA_964470035.1 uncultured Saprospiraceae bacterium | reverse complement strand
AAAAAGATCAGATACAAAAGTCATTGGATGAAAAAGAAATATTGCTGAGAGAGATCCACCATAGAGTAAAAAATAACTTGCAGGTGATCTCATCACTTCTGAAGTTGCAAAGTAGGACTGTAGATGATGCTGCTGCGTTATCTGCCTTGCAAGAAGGCCAAAATAGAGTGAAGTCGATGGCACTGATACATCAAAATCTTTATCAAGAGGATAATCTCACAGGTGTTGATGTCAAAGATTATTTTGAAAAGTTAACCAGGCATCTTTTTGATTCTTATAAGGTATCCAAGGACAACATCGACCTACAGCTTGATATATGTGATATAAGGTTAGATGTCGATACCGTCATTCCACTAGGGCTTATCCTTAATGAATTAATTTCTAATGCCTTAAAGTATGCCTTCGATCAAACGGAGAAAGGCATACTATCCATAAGATTAGTAGAGTCGACTGATCAACTTATCCTGCAAGTAGAGGATAACGGTAAAGGGCTTCAAGAAGTAAGACAGAATGTCGAAGATGCTACTTCTTTCGGATATAGTATGATACACACTTTTGCAGATCAGCTGGACGGCAAACTAGAGTTTAGAAGTGAAAAAGGTACCAAGGTGTCACTTACATTAAGAGAATATCCCAAAGTAGCCTAAGTGAAAAATAGTGTCTTAATTATAGAAGATGAGCTGATCATAGCTAGTGATATCAAGTATATCCTTGAAGATGCTGGCTATCAAGTGATGAACATCATCAAGAATGGAGATGAAGCACTAAGCTTTCTAAGTTTTAATAATCCAGACCTGGTGTTGTGCGATATTAACATCAGGGGATCCAAAGATGGTATCGAAGTAGCCATAGCTATCCAAGAAAAGAAGAAGGTTCCTTTTGTCTTCCTAACCTCTCTGGCAGACAAGCCTACACTAGAAAGAGCAAAACATGCCTTGCCCTACGGATATATAGTTAAGCCATTTGAAGATAAAGACATCGTGTCAGCCATTGAGATGGCGCTCTTTAAGTTTGAACAAGAACTCCGAAGTCTACAAATCACAAAGGAAAAGTTAGACAAGTTGGCTTTAGATCCGCTCACTGATAAAGAGTTTGATGTGGTTATGGAGATGATCAAAGGACAGAGCTATAGCGACCTTGAGACAAAGCTTAACATATCTAAAAATACCCTAAAGTACCACACTAAGCGTATATTCAATAAGTTCGACGTGTCTAATCGAGCGAACCTTATGCAGATGCTACTGAGCCATTTTGCATCTATCTAACGTATAATCGTTCGTCAGATACGTTCATCTTTTGAAGGTGAATTATCATCCCACCCCAAGAGGTGGGGGATAGCTCTATCGCCCATCTTACCTTGCATCTGTCAAATCAACAAACTATGCAAGTCATCAACGCGTTTAGCAGAATTTCAAATAGGGAGACTGAAGTCCTGAGCTTGATATCCCAAGGTAGGACAGCCGTCGAAATAGCTTCGGAGTTATTCATAAGCACACATACGGTGCACAGTCATAAGAAGAATTTATTAGCGAAGTTGGATGCTACTAATCAAGCCAGTTTAGTAAGGAGAGGCTTTGAATTAGGCTTTTTATCCGTATCGATCGGTGCGAATTAATAAAGAGATGATGAGGGAGGCGAAGATTATTGATATCCATGATGATGTGATCAAAAAGGCAGACCGAGATCTAACTCAGCTGCGAAAAGTTCATGATGACATGGTAGATATATTAGATAGTTTGACAGGCTTTGTCTCATCCGGAGAACCTCAGAAAACATCGTCTTTAGACTCTAAGTCAGATTATCAGTTATAGTAGAAGTAGAATGGATGTGAGTCATCGTTTAGTTCGAGTCTCTTTCTTTTTCAGGTGTATAAGGAGTTAAGATTGATCGCGGAGGAATATTATAAAAATACAAAATTGATAGCTAGTCCGTCAAAATGATAAAGGGTCGCTCAATACATATTTCAAAAATAATAATTAAAATTTTATGAAAATTTCAATTAATGTTTTGTCAAAAAACATCATTCTGCTACTTCCTTTTTTGGTCCTCTTAGCTAGCTGCGGCTCAGATGACGACGAATCTATATTTGGCAGTTATGAGATGGATACTTGGGAGCTTTCTTTATGTGATGCTACAGAAGACAATCAAGTGGGTAACCTTTCAGACAGAGGTGTGTCTTGCTTTTCCAGAAGATGAAGAAGTTGTTTGTGGTACTTTAGATCTTATTCTTTTTGAGGATTTTACGTTTGTCTTTGAAGCTAGTTCTCGAGTGTATGATCTAGATGGAAATCTAGTTGAAGATTTATTCGATTCCATTACAAGTGGTTCTTTTAATGTCGATGGTGATTCATTAAATTTAGTTTCCAGTGGAGCAGGGACAGTTACTTTGTTGGTCAGCAGTGATGGGAGCCTTATTCGAATCCTCCCTAGGACGATCTGTGATTCTGAACAGACCTTGATTAAGAGGTAGTATTTATGAGCCTTTATTAATCAACACTATTTCAAAGACAAAGCTGATCTCATCATGCCCTCATTACCACCGACTAAATACCCCCAGACTTAAGGCAGGAGATGCTGCTACAGAGTTAGCATTAAATCCTCCTCCCAGTGAAGCAAAGGCACCAAAGCCTTTGAATATATCATTGACAAAAAACTTGAGGTTATAGCCAGTGAACTCTTGAAAACTAGTGTACAGCCCTGTCTCTATATTAGCAGGAGAATCTACAAGTGGATTTCCATTATCTATATTTTCTAATCTAGTGATGTTGATGATAACAGAAAGACGATCGTCGAGATGCTTGCCACCTTCGATACCATAATTTAGAAAGTCATTGTGTTCGTTGGATCTAAATCCGTAACCAAAAAATCCATAGTAATACCAGTCATCGCCACTATTGCCTATAGAGCCTGCAGGTAGTATAGTGAGGGCATCCACACCTGTAGAGAGACCAGAAACCTCATCTCGCCTACTAGTCGGTAGATCTATACGCGGTTGTATGGCAAACTTCCATGATTTCTTACCAAAAGTGTACTTGGGTGAAAAGCTGATGTTGCCAAGACTTCTGAGATTATCAGAAGGAAGAGTAGGGCTCACATCAGGGCTAGCCTCACCAGTGGATACAGATATCACTGGGGTGGTAAGAGAAAATGTCAGTTGGTCCGTGATTCCTATCTCAGCATATGAGGCAAGGATCGTTTCCGAGATGAATCTCTCTGTTTGACGTGAACCCTCAGATCCTCCGAAGAGAACATTGTAACTAGGTATGACCGTGAGCACATATTGTCCATACCCATGTCCTTTTCCTTGTGCCCAAGGACTTTGTCCATGAAGAGTTTGATGCTGTAGTGTAAGGATCAGTACTAGTGATATGATGATTACTCGGTGAGTCATATGAGGTTATTTCCATACTACAATGGATCAAACCTCCGATAGATCATAGAGGTGGTAATAACGTATTGTTAAAAAAGATGACTTTGTCTTGTTGGAAGCTAATCAAAAGATTCTGACGCATGCATCTGGGCCCAATTCACATAGTCCTCATCTATTACATCACTCCGATTTAAGATAGGGTCCTAAGCGTTCATCCAAAAAGTAAGTCCAACCACCCACTGCACTTTCGCGTTCGAACTCCGGGATTCCTTTAGGGTAGGGCTCGTGGATCTCATCCGTAAGGACCAGCCTTGATCCCTCGCCTTCTGCGCTGACTTGCCAGGTTGTAGATCCGCGACCTGGGATATCATCGAAGGTCCATTCATAGCGGATCAGAGTTTCACGGACCACCTCTGTGACTTTCCAGTTATGCACAAATACTTGAGATGGAGCTTCTATCGGAAATTTGGTCACAAAACCAACTTCGGCCTGAAAGTCAGGGAGATTATCAAAGTACCACTTCAGCATTTCACTATGGTTGGTGATGGCAGACCATAGCTGCTCCGGCGACACATTGTATGATCTTTCGAATTCGAGAGATTGATCATTTAAGGACATGACTTACTTGTTATCTGATCTCTAAGGTATTAATTGCCGTGCTGCTGTCACATGCAAAAAGTACCAACCCCATTTCTAGGCCACTTTTTCTCGATAGGAGTCTTTCTACTGCTGGTGGTCGCCGCCTCATGTTTGGACAAAATTGTGAGACTGACTTGTAAAAAATGAACAGGTGCACTATTTTAGTGTGCAAAACGTCAGTGTGAAAAATATTACACTAAGTGCAGACGAGGCATTGATTAACAAGGCGCGTCAAAAGGCTAGAATGGAGAATAGTTCACTGAATCATCGTTTTAGAGAATGGTTGCAACGATACATCAGTCCTTCGTCTAAAGGAGGTTATACCCAATTAATGAAGTCCTTGGGTTATGTCGAGCCTGGTGGTTCATTCTCAAGAGACGAGATGAATGAAAGGTAAATTTTTTATTGATACTAACATCCTTGTCTATTCTTTTGAGTCATCTGATAAAGGCAAGAAAGCAAGAGACTTAATTACGCAGGCTTTACTTGATCACTCCGGTATAATCAGCTATCAAGTTGTCCAAGAGTTCATTAATGTTGCAACTCGGAAGTTCAAGGTGCCTATGAAGACTGAAGACTTAAGTAGATATCTCAAAGAAGTTCTTTTTCAACTTCTTGAGGTGTATAGTTCTCAGGAGTTATTCATTAGTGCATTGGATGTAAGTGAGCGATGGAAGTATGGATACTATGATAGTTTGATTATTGCAGCAGCTCTGTCAGCAGAATGCAAGGTCATTTATTCAGAGGATCTCCAAGAAGGTCAAAAAATATATGGGACGACCATTATAAATCCATTTGTCTAAAGAATGGAATAAAGAGTTCGCTGATTTTATTGATCTCTTGTGGATAACCTTTCAGCCAAAAAGTAAGTCCAGATCACAGTCTTTCATTTGATGGATGATCTGCTTCTAACCTCTAGCGAGAATTCCGCAGTCAGAGACTGCTGGACTTTGCTTCTTTCGATATGGATTCGAAGTGAGGAAACTTCGAATAGCGGTTGTCGGACCGCATCGCTAGCGGGCCCTTTATAACCCAACCCATATAAAGGGAATGTAACAGTTCTTAAGGCGCGGCTTGTAAAATGATTAGAATGCAAAAGTCCTTATCTTCAAGAATTTTATGGAAGGACGATTGTTCGTACCGCTCTGAAATCTAGTGTACTCCCCTTTGAAATACTACTCATAATTCCTGATGAGAAAGACATAAAGTAGGCTTCGTCAAATCGTCTATTTTCTGTAGAGCTCCAGTACGCATGCGTTCCTAACATATCACCTAAATTATCACTAATAGAACTATCAACAACTGCTCTCTGATCATACAAGGCCTGAAGCTCATTTATGGCTGGTAAATACCAATCATTATGTCCACCTGCAGATAAGTTAGCACAAAACTCAGCAATCGAATTGGTAATATTTGTTTGCGATATGATGTCAATTGTATTTTGAATACCATCGAAGTTACTATCCGCTCCATTAACCGGGACATCAATTGGGAGAGACCAGATACTGCCGATAAAACGACCGAGGTAGACAAATTTGATAGTTTTTTCATCCGGAGAAACGTAGAACACAACTCCTTCATCCTCAAAGTCTCCCACCTGATAAGAAGGAGGGGGTGGTGGAGGCGACGGAAGCCCCGTCAAGGACTTCCAGTTAGCGCCATCATACCCTTCAAAGTCTATCGTCGAAGAGTTCCATCTTATCGTACCAGCATCTGGATTATTAGATGATGCGCTGCCCGATAGGTTGATGGCCCCTACTACTTCAAGTCTTTCAGTCGGAGATTGTGTAGTGCCCAAACTAGTGTTTCCATATACTCGAAGCCCGTTGGCGGGTACAGTGTTTGGATTGCCTCCGATGTTGACACCTCCATTTTCACGTACTCTGAATTTGGTTGAACCATCGATCCGAACTCGAAGTCCGTCTTCTCCAGCGTTGGACTTGATATCAACTCTGGCATTAGGATTGGGTTCTCCGATTCCAACTTTGCTATTTGCATGTACTTTCAATGCTTCATCACCCTTTATCCTGACGCGCAGCCCATCTTCTCCAGAAAGAGAGTTAATGTCAAGCCTGGCAATAGGGCTAAGTTCTCCGATCCCCACTCTTCCTTTGTCTTTTACAGCACCAAAACCATCGATAGTCCAAGGTGAAATATCAGATAGAGGAATCGAAGATGATGAGTTGGATAAGGAGATTGCTCCCATAGAAAGGCTTATGTCCTGTAGCTCATTAGAGGCATTTGCGTCAGCGTCTTTAACATCATCAGTACCATCCGCAAAACCTGATGGTTTTCCAGTCACATCACTCCATGAGACTGTTCCCTCACCAGATCCATCTCCGATACTTTGCCAAGCCCTACCATCGTAATATTTAAAAGCATCTACGTCTGTGTCATAGATAAGCATGCCTCTAACAGGAGAGGTAACAGCAGCTGGTGTAGTACGTGGTACCACTATGCCGTCAGTCCTAAGTTCTATCTCACTCTGGCTTATTAGGGCAGTATTAAAGAAGAGTAAACAGAGGAAGAGTAGTGCAGATTGTAGGTGTTTCATGGCTGATAACTATTTTATGCGTCAAAGTTATCGGCCCATATTGATCCGTTTACCATACTAAAGTATGGGTGGGTTAATTTTATTCAAGGTACATATACCACAGGTGTCTGATTCTTTATAGTCTTAACCTCAACCAGCAGTACTAACTACGGTTAAGGAACGCTTAAATTCATAATAACACATTAAGATATTTTATAATATGTTTGAATCGGAGTACATGATCATTCAGAATTATGAAAACTCATCAATCGCGGTCTATCATTTGATGCATGATCTCCTTCTGATCTCTAGAGGTTCTTAGGTAAAAGCATAATGGTCTTGTTATCTCTTCTCTGAGGTATTAATTACCTTGCTGCTGACACATGCAAAAAGCACCAACATCATTTCTAGGTCACTTTTTCCCGATAGGAGTCTTTCTACTCCTTCTGGTATACGGTTTGTTTGTTCACCCTGTAGTAATCGGTGGAGAGAGGCTGCCAGTAGAAGTGTTAGTATTGATAGCACTTTGCGTAAATAGTTTTTACCTCTTATACCGCGGATATGCTTGGTCTACGATCGAGTCCTCTATCACTAGGAAGGTCGGAGAGTCCATACCTGTTGTGATGATATTGCTATCTGTAGGTGTATTGATAGGGTCCTGGATAGTATCTGGCACCATACCGATGCTGATCTATCACGGCATATCACTTGTGAGCGCAGATTGGCTATACATCTTTTCTTTTCTGATCTGTATCATATTCTCTTTGCTCACAGGCACCTCTTGGGGGTCAGCAGGCACTATAGGCGTCGTGATGATCGGTATAGCTCAAGTCTATGATGCTAACCTAGCGATCACAGCAGCGGCCATAGTTGGAGGATCATTCTTTGGTGATAAGATGTCACCACTCTCTGATACCACCAATGTAGCTGCTCTCGCTACTGATGTCTCCGTATACGATCATATAAGGTCGATGATGTATACCACGGGCCCAGCAGCTATCATAGCTGGACTGGCATACATCTACTTGTCACCAGCCATACAAGGAGGTGTAGAAGGGGCGCCCCAAGATCTTACTACAGTCCAAGCCACTCTAGATGACTTAAAAGCCATATTTAATTTTAATATAGTCCTCCTCATACCGCTAGCTATCGTACTATGGGGTTCGATGACGGGCAAGCCTATAGTCCTTACATTACTTGGCTCAGCTTGGTGTGCCCTCATCCTCGCCTTGATATTTCAAAATTTTACCGTCAGCGATGTGTTCCAGTCTTTTAACAAGGGATTTACCGTTAGCATGGCCGGAGATATAGAAACCCAATCAAAAGTGCTCAATATCCTTAATCGAGGAGGTCTTTATAACTTGATAGAAGGTGTAGTTATTTGTTTGCTCATCTTCGCTTATATCGGGACTTTGGAAGTGATCGATGCAATCAAGAGGTCATTGTCCTTTGTGATGCAGTTGCTCAAGAAAAGATGGCAGACCGTGACAGCGGCACTCACCGCGACCCTGCTGACTAACATCACCGCATCTAATCAATATGCTACCTCCTTTATTATTGGTACTGCATTCAAAGAAAAGTTTGATGATCAAGGCATAGACAGAAAGGTACTTAGTAGATCTATCGAAGATGCTGGTACTATGATGGAGAATCTCTTTCCATGGACACCATCGGGGATTTTTATGTTTAAAGCGCTGGGTGTATCCACTTTGTCATATGCACCTTTTCAGTTTTTGACACTGAGTAATATCATCATTGCATATCTCTTCGCCTTCACAGGTGTAGCCTGTTTTTATAAAAAGAAGAAATGATCTTTGATCAAGAAATAATATTAGAAAATCAAGTAGCTCGCCTAGTGCCACTTCAAGAAGAACACAAAAATGATCTTCTGCTGATAGCATTAAAACATCCTCAGCTTTTAAAGTATTCTCCTCAAGCCTTTGGCTCGCAAGAAGATCTCTATGCCTATATCAGTAGGGCAGTTGGCTTGCGAGAAAAAAAGGAGAAGTACCCCTTTGCGATTTATAGCAAAAAACTGAAGTCATATGTAGGAAGCACCAGCTTCATGAATATATCGGACGATAACAAGAGATTAGAAATAGGTTCGACCTGGATCTCGCCTGAAGTACAAGGATCGGGCATTAACAAAAACATGAAGTTTCTCATGTTGTCATATGCATTTGATACTCTGGGCTATAACCGAGTAGAGCTAAAAAGTGATAGCCGTAATCTTCAATCTAGAAGAGCCATGGAGAAGATCGGTGCTATCTATGAAGGAAGATTACGATCACATACATTGATGACAGATGGTTTTATGCGGGATACTGTTTATTACTCGATCCTCGCTCATGAATGGCAGACCATCAAAGCGACCATATTCAAGGGTGTAAGTGGATAGTATGCTATCTTCTAAAATCCAATCTACTGACTATTTCTATTCAAGTCTCCAAGTTTTAAAACCTTGACATTGAAATCTTGGAGGTTTGGATTCCCTTCGATTTCTAGAACTGAGTAGTCTACCTGAATGTCAAAAGGATCTAACTCTGGTATAATTTGTGAGGACTCAATTAAATGATAGGATGACGAAGGGAGCTCGTCTGTTACTCCGAGTATCAGTCCTTTCAATAGTGTTAAGTCATACGTGCTTACTGCTCCGTCTTGATCTACATCAGAGTTGTATATCGCTTCATTTATCGATACCGCATTGTCTTCTGGATATGTATCGGTGATGACTCTTGTCATTAATACAAAGTCCAAAGCTGATACACCATTGAGTGCAGAAAAAGATGCCCTGTCAGTCAGAGATATGATGTTCGAGCTTGTTGGAGAATATGATGAAGTTATATCATACTCACATGATGAAGAGTTGTCAAGAGTTGATTCATTAACAATGACAGTATATTCTTCACAAGGCCCTTCTGTGACTTGGAGTGTGACTTGTCCAAATGAATAAAGAGTGACAAAATTAAAAAGAAGGATGAGTGTATTTTTCATTTTATATTATTTAAGAGGTAATGCGTAAGAAGTTTGAATTCCTAGATGATGTATATTCTTCTGTATAGAGAAATTTGAATTATATATTCCGCTTTGATCATATGCATATCTTAATCCAATCGAAAAGCTTGAGTTATTCTCAAATTGTGTTTTCCAGTTGAGGTTAAAAAGTACATGATCTTGTCCTGAAGAACGTAATCGATTTTCTAAGTCAGTGGATAGATTGTATTCTGTTAAGTCCAGATCTTGTTCAAAGCCTCTTGTCCAATTCAGTATTCCTTTTCGAAAACCTAAACCAAGAGTTAATGAGTTGTTTTCAGTAAGACCTATATGATAGTTGACCATAATCGGTATGGTGATATTCGATGAAGTGGTAATGCGGCGCCAGTTTCTTGTGTTGATGGCTGTAAAGATTCCTTGCTCCACTTCTGTTGTGGTGCCATTTCTTCTTTCAAATACTGCTATTATATCTTGAAATTCGATGATATCTTCAAAGAACTGCGAGTTGATACTAGAAGTCTGATATCGATAGAACTCTAATCCTGTAGAAACTGAGAAGTCTTGATGGAGTTGATACTCTGCATGTGCCCCTATTGATATAGACTCAAATGTATTTTCAAGGGTGCTTCTTAAGTTGGTCAGAGTCTGGGATTCAGGATTGACAGCCATGTGTGATTGTCTTAGATCTGCATATTCTAGTGAAAGACGTAAGTGCCATCTATTACTCTTGTTGTCTGTATGTGCAACCAGTGACCCTTCTGGTGAATATTCAGAATTCGATATTGCTAAAGGCTCAATAGGTAGTAGATCTAATACTGACCTATCGGCAAGGTCTAAGGCTTCTTTAGATTGAATTACGACAGCTTGTCTATTTAGAGTAGAATTTACTTCGGACTGGCTTTTTAATTGAGAAGAAAGTAGTGTGTTATTTTGGAGACTCAATGTAGAGCTCGTTTTTGTTTTACTTGAGAGATTGTAGGAGTAGGCCCTATTGTTGCTAAACTGTGACTGTTGAGTAGGTAAGTGATCTAAGTTATTTGCGTTATGCTGATATGTTGTGTTTTTCGAATTTGCATTTCTTGATAGAATCGGCCTAATAAGATTTGATGAAGTGGTGTTAGTATGTGTGGGACTGTCTATGGTTTGAACATTTGGCAGAATGCTCTTATCATCATTCTCTAGATCTACTTGAGTGGCGTTATTTTGAGATTGATTATAAAGACCAGATTCTAATTCAAAAGAAGTGGTGAGGTCTGTGTTGATCTGCTGAGCTATAGAGTTCACAGACGGAGTTGCATATTTCCATGCTATAAGTGTTATCGCTAGAAGCGAGAAGCCAAATATGAACCATGCTATCCTCTTCTTGGATTTTTTGGGCAAGTGTGGTTCTATGTTATCCCACATGTCACTATCATCTATATCGTGCGTATACTGAGATAGCTTCCCTTTGAGTGATTCTTCATATTTATTATAGCTCATCACAGGAGATCTTATTGATTATTAGATATCTTTCCTTCATGATTTTTCGTGCTTTGGAAAGATGAACACGACTAGTTGATTCTGATATATTGAGTAGTTCACCAATTTCGGCATGTTTGTATCCGTCGATTATGAAAAGTTGGAATACGATTCTGCTGGAAGTCGGGATATATTTCATTTGGTTGATGAGTTGCTCACTATCCATTTTCTCATCTGTGGAGCTGTCACTATTCTGATAGATGTTGTTTTCTAATTCTACTGTGTTAGTATTTGGATAGATGTGTTTCCAAGCCTTCCTAACAAGTATCGTTTTAGCCCAATTTTTAAATGACCCTTTTTTGTCGTCATAGTTTCCTAAGGAGTTAAATATATCAATCCAACACTCTTGAGTTGTTTCTTTTGCTTTCTCTTTATCACCTGTTATTCTATAGGCCAGACTGAGAAGGACAGGGTTGTATGTATCAAACAGCATCTTCTGTGATACTCTTTGATTCTTAAGGCATCCTTTTAATATGTCGGAGATCGACTTCTTCATTTATAGGTGGATTACCTGATTCGTTGCGCTATGAAACTTCCAGTAATGGCCCCTTCGGTGAACGATCCGCTTACGAATGAGCCAACATCTCCGTACGCATCTATTTCAAAAGTAGCTTGATCTGCATTTCCTAAAAAGGCCCCGGTCTCTATCTCTTCGCTTATGCCTAATATATTGCCCATATGGGTGCCAACAGTTTTTTCTCTGAATCCTAGTAATATCGAAGACGTATTGTCTATTCCATCATTCGCTATTATGAGTGTTTCTGCTCTTGACACGATAGCAGTTACATTTTCGAGTACAACTTGATTGGCTCCATCATTTAGGATGAATATAGTTTCGATCGGGTTGTCGCAGAGAGCAAGATTGTTTTCTAGTCCAGTGGTATTACTGACATCAGCCATGACTGAAGTTGATTGAGCATTTTCTAAGTCGTATCCTGATATTTCTACTTCAGCTATAGCGTCGCATATTCTAAGATCTATAGCATAGCCATCTTGATCAATCTCAAAGTCAAAATACTCTTGATCACGATAACTCACTCCTACGATTCCACCACTTGTAACTGAGTTGTTATCACAATCTAGTAGTGATCCAGTTAATGTAACTGTTGGATCTAAAGTACTTACAGGTACTACCAGATCAACAGTAGAAGCTTCGAATACTGAATTTGTAAAAGAACCAATATCTGCTGAATAGAATTCTTCACCACAAGGATTTTGAAAAGAGATAACTATCGGAGTATTCCTTGGTACAATGTGGCAGTTTGCATTGTTATTAGGCAACCTTTGAGTACCAAAGGTTCTTTCCGGTCCGATGAGAGAATATCGCCCTTGTATACTACTCTCATCTTCTGTTGTTATATCTAAACACACAACGGAGGATTCACTCAGATCCCCCAAGGCATGCCATCCTAGCTGGTTTACCGTGAAAGTATTGGATCCTGATGTCGTTGTAGTATTATCTGATCTTGCCCAAGTTCCTGTGGTTCTTTGTAAGCTCCAGATGCTGCTATTGGAAGGTAGTGTAAATGATGAGCTGAGGGTCACCAAAGCCCCCTGCCCATCTAAGAGTTCTAGAGGTAATCCAGAACTTGTAAACGCTTCTACAACGAGCCCTATACCTGCGTTGATGAAGCCACATTCATCGTCACCCTGTCCTTTCAGTTGACCTGGCAGAACAATCAGGTTATCTTGATTTTGGAGATCAAAGATCTTTGCTGAGATTTCTATGATACCATCATATACATTTCCGTTAAGGGAGAAGGAGTTAGAAGGTATCATAACCTCAAGTCCTTGTTGGCCTTGGTAGGTAATATCCTCACCAGCCATAAAGCTTTGTGATAATAGAGAAGACAATACGATCTCGTTATATACCTCACCTATTTGCTGGGCGAAATAATGAGTGCCTCCTTGATGAAAATTTTGTGCTGTTACATCGATATACAGTCCCGAAGAAGACGCGTCCACATTCTCAATAGAATAGAAACCAAAATCATCAGTTTCAGTTTGAAGTCCGTTAGCACTGATTCTTGCTTGCGGGATGGGAGTGCCATCTTCAGCTATCACTCTTCCATCTAGATCTGTTTCAAAAAATGTTTGGAAGGTATCGATCGGAGGCATTTGAAGCTCTTCTTCCAAGATTTCATCACCTCTACATGAGAGCAGTAAGAGGCATGTCATTGCCATCGTTGGGAAGAGTGATTTGAAGTTTCTATTCATGACATTACTGATTATACTTACCTATTGCACTGTTTCTCTAAAAACGTTTACTCGAGATGGGAGTTATTTGCTTGTACAATTGTTCTCATCTGATCTTTAGGATAATTTGTTAACATTAGGATCTCATAAATTAAAAGTAGAGATATCGAACAACTAGGATTTCAATCGGAGCTATACAAAGACAAAATAGTACTTGTAACAGGAGGAAGAAGTGGCATAGGTTATGGTATCGCTGATCAATTACTAGACCTTGGAGCTCAGCTCATTATTTGTTCTAGGAAAGAAGAACCACTTAAGGAAGCTGCCGATATACTGAGTAAAAAGGGTAAGTGCCTCTATCATACCTGCGATATACGCAAGACAGATCAAATCACCACGCTCGCTGATTATATCGAAAAGGAATATGGACGATTAGATATCCTTATCAATAACGCAGGAGGACAGTTTCCAGCACCGGCCGAACTCATCAGCGAAAATGGCTGGGCCGCCGTCATCAACAACAATCTGAATGGCACCTTCTTTATGTCTCAGATCATGGCCAAGCGTTTTTTTATTCCTCAATCTAGTGGTGCCATCGTCAATATCATCGCTAACATGCACCGAGGGTTTCCAGGTATGTCGCATACTGGTGCGGCGAGAGCTGGTGTTCAAAATCTGACCATGTCGCTCGCCCAAGAATGGGCACAGCACAACATCCGTGTCAATGCTATAGCGCCAGGCACCATAGAATCTTCAGGTCTCGATCAGTATCCAAAAGAGATCCAGGATAGGTTTGCTGAAGGCAAAAGAGAAAACCTGATGCAGCGATTTGGCACAGTTGACGACATCGCTAATGCTGTATCTTTTCTAGCGAGCCCTCTTGCTGATTATATAAGTGGGATCACTTTATATGTGGATGGTATGGAGCACCTTGCAGGTGATCGCATGGGACTTATCAAGACGCTAAGGAGCATGATGGGATAAAACTGGATAAGATGAGTAAGAAAATACAATCACCGATGCCAGGCATCGTCACCCAGATACTAGTGGAAGCTGGCAGCCAGATAGTAAAGGGGCAAGACCTCATCATCATCGAAGCAATGAAGATGGAGAATGCCATCAAGGCTCCGTCCGATGGTGTAATTTCGGCGATCCATATAAAGATGGGTGACCTTCTTGAGCAGGATGAGATGCTGCTGACTTATCGAGAGCAAGAGGTAGAAGAAAATAAGAAAGAGGAAGTTGTCGAGGTATCCAAAGACAAAGCAGGCCTGGATGAGTTGAGAGAGCGACGTTATCAGCTTAGTGATGCAGCCAGACCTGCTGCTGTCGAGAAAAGAAGAAAAAAGGGTAGACTAACTGCTAGAGAAGGGGTGGCTCTTTTAACAAAAGGAGGTAGCTTTCGTGAGTACGGCAGTCTTATCATAGCAGCACAAAGATCACGTAGATCAGAGGAAGACCTGATTGCTAATACGCCAGCCGATGGACTAGTAGCTGGAGTAGCAGAGGTAGATATGGGACACTCATCTACGCAGGCTGTTGTGATGGCGTATGATTATACGGTGCTAGCAGGTACGCAAGGGACGATGAACCATATGAAGATGGATCGTTTGATCGAAGTCGCCCATGATAAGCAACTACCGATAGTTCTCTTTGCTGAAGGAGGAGGCGGACGTCCAGGTGATGTAGATCTCAATACAATAGCAGGGTTATTTATATCCACCTTTACAAGGTATGCTGGCTTGAGGGATGTAGTACCAACAGTTTCTATTGTTACAGGATACTGTTTCGCTGGTAATGCAGCGCTGGCTGGATCATCAGACCTTATCATAGGCACTAAAGATATTTCCATAGGCATGGGAGGGCCAGCGATGATAGAAGGTGGTGGGCTTGGGAAGTTTCATCCGAAAGATGTAGGTCCCGCAGATGTTCAGACTGCCAATGGTGTGATCGATGTCTTGGTCGATGATGATACGGCTGCTATAAAAGTTGCTCAGCGATATCTAGGGTACTACTATGATGATCACTCGGGGTACAAGATGCACGACCAGCAGCTGTTGCAAAGTATTATCCCAGAACAACGAAAGAGAACCTTCGATATAAAAGGACTTATCGAGACGCTTTGTGATCAAGATAGTGTGCTGCATATACAGGATGCGTATGCTCCCGGTATGATCACATGTATAGGGCGTATCAGTGGTAAAGCCATCGGTATCATCGCTAATGACAGTCGACATGAAGCTGGAGCGATCACTGCCGACTGCGCTCGCAAGGCTGCTACCATGATCGATAGATGTCACCGATATGGACTACCGCTCCTAAGCCTCATCGATACGCCTGGTATCATGGTAGGCCCAGAAGGAGAAAGTCAGGGTACTGTCAAGGCAGCGGGAGAGCTGTTTGTAGGTGGAGCAAGACTTAAGACGCCATTGATCAGTGTTGTGGTCCGGCGGGCCTATGGTCTTGGCGCCATGGCGATGATGGGAGGCGGTGCACATCGGGCGACGGCCACTGTAGCATGGCCTACTGCCGAGTTTGGTGCTATGGGGATCGAAGGTGCGGTTCAGCTTGGTTATCGCAAGGAACTCCAGTCTATAGAGGATCCGGTCAAGCGTAAGGCCACCTATGATCAGATGGTAGAAGAGACGTATAGACGAGGCAGAGCCATCAATGCTGCGACCATTTTTGAGATCGATGAAGTTATAGAGCCTCGAGAGACTCGCGACTGGATTGTATCCCTCATATAACCCCATTATTTCACTTTCGTAAATGCTGCCTGAACAATTGTACACTTCTGACAATTAAACAGTATAGCCTATCTCGTTAATTATTTATTTCATCAAGACCTATAGACGAGATATTTTAATACCTCATTTAGTACACTTATGAATAACAAGAGACACGAACTTCCTAGAAGCGTATATAATACTGAAGAGCACACGATGTTCCGCAAGACCATCATCGACTACTTTGAAAACTATGTGATACCACACCGCGAAAAGTGGGAGAAGCAAGGATATTGTGATAAGGAAGCATGGTTAAAAGCAGGCGAGCTCGGTCTACTAGGTATCACCTTAGATCCTAAGTATGGAGGTATGGGCCTAGACTTTTCTTTCGCCGCTTTATTGATAGAAGAGCAAGCTAGACTTGGTTGTGGTGCGCCTGGTATCTCGATGCACTCAGACATAGTTATCCCATATTTTGAAAAGCACGCGAGTGAATATCTTAAGGAGAAGTATTTACCAAAGTGTTGCACAGGAGAACTGATAGGCTCGCTAGGTATGACAGAGCCGAGTACAGGGAGTGACGTCCAAGCTATCAAGACCTTCGCCGAAGACAAGGGAGATCATTACTTGCTAAATGGAAGTAAGACCTTTATCACCATAGGATATACATCTGACTTTACGATCGTGGCTTGTAAGACTGATAAATCTGCTGGTTCAAGAGGAGTCAGTCTCTTGGTAGTGGATTCTGATAGCCCAGGATTCAGTAAAGGAAAACCTTTTGTGAAGTTGGGTTTGAAGACCAGTGACACCTGCGAGCTCTTCTTCGAAGATGTTAAGGTGCCAAAGGAAAATCTCCTAGGTCAAGAAGGACATGGCTTTATCCATATGATGACAGAGCTTCCACGAGAAAGGATGACTATAGCACTTGGGGCGATAGGAGCAGTTAGAGGAGCACTAGAACATACTGTCACTTATACCCAAGAACGTAAAGCCTTCAAGCAGCCCATATGTGCATTTCAGAATACGCAGTTCAAATTAGCTGAAGTAGCTACCCAACTTGAAGTAACGACGGCATTTGTAGATAGATGTACTGAGTTACTGTCAGAGAAGAAGCTAACACCGGAGCTAGCTTCTATGGCAAAGTATCATGGCTCAGATGTGCAGTGTGCGATGATAGATGAGTGTCTGCAGTTATTCGGAGGATATGGTTATATCTGGGAGTATCCGATAGCGCGGTACTATGGAGATGCAAGAGTCCAAAGGATATACGGTGGCACGAACGAGATCATGAAAGTCATGATCGCAAGATCGATCTTCTCAGATTATTTTGCTGAGCTCAAGGCCAGACGAAAGGCGAAGGTCGTGGCCGCAGTTTAATCTTTTGATCTTTATAATTTTCAGACACTGAAGAGAGGCGAATACATCAGATCATATAAGGATATCTGATTACATATCTAGAAATGCTCCACGACAGAATAGAAGATATTTTAAAATTATAAGACTCACACCTATCAAAATGAGATCACAACACTTCACAGAAGATCACGAGTTATTCAGAACATCGCTTAGAGAGTTTCTCAAGAAAGAGGCCATGCCCTATATCGATGAGTGGGAAGAAGATCGCAGGACGCCAAGAGACGTCTGGAAGAAGATGGGGGATATGGGTTTTCTAGGTCTTTCTTATCCTGAAGAATACGGAGGTTCTAATCTAGACTTCTACTATGATGTTGTTTTCAATGAAGAACTTGGGTTGACTAATAGCGGCGGCTTTGCTATCACCCAACAAGTAACCCAGTATATGTCTGGTCCTTACATCCTGAAGTATGGATCTGACGAACTAAAGCAAAAATACCTTCCTGGTATCATCTCTGGTGATCTCATCTGCTCTATCGGTATCACCGAACCTGGAGCAGGATCAGATGCGCAGAATATCCAGACACGTGCAGAAGATAAAGGCGATCACTACCTCGTCAATGGCAGCAAGACTTTTATCACTAATGGAGTATACGGAGACTTCATCGTCACAGTTGTGAAGACTAATCCTGATGCGGGAGCTGCAGGAGTCAGCCTATTAGTCATCGAGCAAAAGATGGAAGGCGTATCTGCTCGCAAGTTGAAAAAACTTGGCTGGCATAGTTCAGATACAGCAGAGCTCAGCTTTGACAATGTCAAGGTGCCTAAAGAAAATCTTATTGGAGAAGAGGGTAGAGG
>CAYYBR010000068.1:0-18389 GCA_964470035.1 uncultured Saprospiraceae bacterium | reverse complement strand
GTCATGGATATAGATATTAGTAGAGTAGGGATCGAACTCTTCGGACTCAAATGGTATACCAGTGATCAGCCAGCTATTGACTGCAAGGCCGAGTGTTTTATGGCCTTTGATGATATTATCATGTACTTCGATATTACTGTGTGACATGATAAACATACCTGTACCTGGAGGAATCGTACTAACCACCATGCCCTTAGGAGCAAAGTTCTCACCGTTATTATCTTCCATAATATTGTTATAGAACTTTACGCGATCGCCATTAGCTTGCGGAAGGTCTGGCATGTCGAAGATCATCATGCCACCAGTATTACCTACTGATTTGTTTTCATAGACTTCAGCGTTGATGGTATTCTCGATCTCGAGTCCAGCAACATTGTCGTGGGCGTAGTTTCTTCTTACTACGACATTTGTAGATTGGCCAACATAGATGCCTGCGTCCATAGCAAATGAAGCTTCGCAGTCTTCCATGAGTACATTAGTACTACTCACTGGATAGAGGCCGTAAGCACCATTCGTTGATTTTTTTCCTTGCGTCCATGTGGTCTCAAGATCTCTCATAACCACTTCGGAGCAATCTTGTACTTTGATCGCATCTCCTTTAGAATCTTGCACCGTGAAACCTTCTAAATGAAGACCCTTAACGTGCTTTACGAGTATACCTTCGGCACCTTCGATCTGATTCATAAAGGATAAAACTGTCTTGCCCTTACCGGCACCTTTGATCGTCACATTAGGAGTATCAGTAAGTGACAAACTTCTTTTGAATGAATACTTACCCTCTGGAAGAACTATGGTAGATCCTTCTTTTGCTGTGATGAGGGTTTCTTGAAGTGAGGACTCTACTTCTGCTGAATCAATGACCAACTTCAAAGGATCTTGCTCTACAGTTTTGCAAGCTCCTAAGAGGAACAAAGCCAAAACGCCGCATACAAGTGTGTTAGGGAATTTCATATCGACAATATTAATAGAAGAAAGGTAATGATAAATCTTGATCATACTACGTAATCAATTATCACTGTGCATGGATGCCGTGACACTGAGGAGCACTAAAATCCGAATTAGATTCTATCTAGGCTCAGGTGATGTAAGAGATACACCACCATGTACGGGAGGTTGTGGTGTATTATCGTGTTGTATCGTATATCTAGAGGAACTCATGTCCATAGTCAGTCGATGGAGAGAGTTTTGCTTGGTTAGATCTGCTGTTTCATATCCACTATCTCCTCGATAGAGACTGTAAAACTTACCGTCTTTGAAGGTGGTCACTGGCTCTGCTATGACTATACCTGTTCTGTCGAATTCTTTTATGACATCAGCATAAGTAGTACAATCCTTTATACGCTCGATGGAAATAAAAGTGGGGGGTAGTAGGTCTATTTTTTTTGATAATAATTGGTCTAACGCCTCACGAGCTGTCAGCCACATCTGATCTACTATCTCCGAATCGTCGATAGTAACTTTTGATTGTTCATGGAGTACAATGCTATGAAAGAAGAAGGTTTCAAATCTTTTGTTCCCTCCTTTGGGAGTGGTCCATTTACAAAAGTGATGAAGTGATGTTGCGTCTATATTGATGCCTGTTTCTTCTTTGCATTCGCGTACGGCAGCTTTTTTAGCAGTTTCTAGTGTACAGGGTTCATCTCTAAGTCCATCTTCTGGATCTACTCTCCCTCCTGGAAATACCCAGACATTAGGGGCAAAGGAAAGTTGGGCATTGCGTTTTAGGAGCAAGACTTCGAGGATGCCTGCATTTTCACGAAGTAGCATGGAGGTGGCTGCAGGTACTATGGGTACCTCCATCTATAGTTTCATTTCTTGGACGTCATCGGGGATTACAAGCCTGCCTGATGTGGCCTCTTTGATTTGATCGATGGTTACTCCCGGTGCATTCTCTCTAAGGATATAGCCTTCTTCGCCGATATCAAGCACAGCCATATTAGTCACTATCTTTTTGACACATCCAACTCCTGTCAAAGGAAGGGTACATGCAGGTAAGAGTTTAGATGCTCCTTTCTTATTAGTGTGACTCATGGCCACGATGATGTTATCAGCTGAAGCTACTAGATCCATCGCTCCTCCCATACCTTTTACCAGCCTTCCCGGAATTTTCCAATTTGCTATATCGCCTGTATCTGATACTTCCATCGCACCAAGTACAGTAAGGTTGATATGTTGTCCACGGATCATAGCAAAACTCATAGAAGAGTCAAAGATCGAACCTCCTTCGCGCATAGTCACCGTTTGCTTGCCTGCATTAATCAGATCTGCATCTTCTTCACCATCATAGGGAAACGGTCCCATGCCAAGTAGCCCATTTTCAGATTGGAACTCTACGTTGATTCCTTGGGGTATATAGTTAGCCACGAGGGTAGGGATGCCTATGCCAAGGTTGACATACCATCCATCTCTTAGTTCTTGAGCTATACGTCTTGCTATTCCTTCTCTATCTAGCATGTGTCTTTAGTTTAGGCTTTTGGTCTAACGGTTCTTTGTTCGATACGCTTTTCATAATTCACGCCTTGGAAGATGCGCTGTACGAATACTCCTGGTATATGTATATGGTTAGGATCTATCTCGCTCGGTTCTACTAGTTCTTCGACTTCAGCTATGGTGATCTTACCGGCCATGGCCATCACGGGATTAAAATTACGTGCGGTTCCTTTGAACACAAGATTGCCATATCTATCACCTTTCCATGCCTTAACCATGGCATATTCTGCCTCAAATGCATGTTCTAAGATATGTGGCTTGCCATTATATACTCGCACTTCTTTTCCTTCTGCTACTTCGGTGCCATACCCTGCAGGGGTAAAAAATGCTGGGATGCCTGCTCCGGCTGCACGACATCTTTCGGCAAGTGATCCTTGGGGGATAAGGTCTACTTCAAGTTCTCCGCTGAGCATCTGTCTTTCGAACTCATCATTCTCTCCGACATAGGAGGAGATCATCTTTTTGATCTGTCTTTTTTGTAGTAGAAGGCCGAGGCCAAAATCATCTACCCCTGCATTATTGGATATACAAGTTAGATTCTTGACATTGCTTTCTACTAGAGCCGATATACAGTTTTCGGGGATGCCACATAAACCAAATCCACCTAGCATCAGTGTCATACCATCTGATACTCCTTGTATGGCTTCGGAAGCACCATTAACCACTTTATTCATATTAGAGATTATTACTCTATAAAGGTATCGCAAATACCTTAACTCTCCTTATTTCTCAGAGCGAGTAAACCAAGGGCAGGTCCTATGGCAAGCATCACGAACATATACTTGAACTCCATACGACCGACCAAAGAAGTAAGCAGCTGTATGGAAACAATAGTGATAGCAAAGCCGATACAGTTAACGATCGTCAGTGCTGTTCCCTTAGAAGACGCAGGAGCATGGCCTGCAACCAAAGAAGAAAACAATGGTGAATCGGCTATGACTACCAAGCCCCAGAATATGAGAAAAGTTATGAAGATAAATGTCGACTGAATCTGAAAGATCAGTGGCGAAAGAAGACAACAGATGAAGGACGCTAAGAGAAATAGGCGTGCCAACTTGCGAGTATCATATCTATTAGAAAGTTCTCCTCCGAAGATGCAAGACAAACTTCCCACACCGATGATGATGCCAGCCAGTAATGAATGGTTATCAATCTGTTGTGGATGGATCTCTCCAAATGCAGTCAACATGATGGGAACGAAGGCCCAGAAGGCATAGAGCTCCCACATATGACCGAAGTAGCCGAATGCTGCTGAACGAAAAGATGGGTCTTTAAAAACTCTCGGAATAGTTCCTGCATCAAATGCCGAGCTTGCCCTTCTATAGGGACCGTCCTGAACTAATATGAACATAGTTAGTCCGCCTAAAAAGGCAAGTGCCGATGAGCTAATTATGACTCCTTCCCATGGTACTGATGTCCCAAAAAAAGAGAGTATGATGTGAGGGAAAGCTGTGCCAAGTACTAGTGCTCCTACAAGATAACCCAGGGAGCGACCCAGGCCAGTTTGATAGTAATCTGCAGCGATCTTCATGCCTACTGGATATATACCAGCTAAAAAAAAGCCTACACATCCTCTTTCGACCAGAAGGCTAGTCAGTGAATTTCCAGGATATAAGGCAGCCAGATTAAAAAAACTACCGATGACAGCACAAATGAAAAATACTTTGGAAGGTGATATGCGATCAGCGATCATCATAATAGCAAAAACCAATGTCCCGAGGATAAATCCAAATTGTACAACAGATGTGAGATGACCAAGGGCTGTATTAGGAAGATCATAGGTTGATATTAACTCGGACATAACACCGTTAGGGGCGAACCAGAGTGAAGTGCAGCAAAACTGTGCGATCACTATCACTGGTAAGATGTGAGCTGATCGCTGTTGGTCATTCATGAAGCCAAGGTACTGTTTGAATATTCATAAGATTGTACTGCCGATTACATTTTTATAAATGATACATTTAATACAGCTTAAACCAAACTCTTTTAACCTTTCGATCTTAACTACGACACTATGCTTATCAAAAAGTCTACACTAGCATTTCTAAAGGATCTTAGAAAAAACAACAATAGAGATTGGTTTAAATCTAATAAACCAAGGTATGAAGAGGCGAAGGTGAATGTAGAAGAATTTTTGGATGTTTTGATCCAGAAGGTCGCTAAGTGGGATCCCTCCATCGGACATCATACAGGTAAGAGTGTGATGTTCAGGATCTATAGAGATGTCAGATTTAGCAAGGATAAGTCACCCTACAAAACGCATTTTGGAGCACATATATCTGGAGCAGAAAAGAAGTCCGATATACATAGCAGGGCGGGGTATTATATACATATTGGTTCTGGGGAAAGCATGATCGCTGGTGGTGCCTATATGCCACAAGGGCCTTGGATTAAAAATATAAGAAGAGCTATAGACGCCAACCCATCTGAACTCAAGAAAATTCTAAATAGGAAGGTGTTCAAAGATACTTTTGGAGAGATAGAAGGAGAAACATTAAAAACCGCGCCAAAGGGGTACCCCAAAGATCATCCCGAGATAGAACTTCTAAGACACAAAAGTTTTCATGTTGCGCATGGATGCTCGGATAAAGAAGTGTTGGATAAAGGCTTTTTAAATCACGCGACTAAAGTATGCAAGACGCTGTATCCGTTTGATGTGTGGTTAAATGCGCGAGTTTAATGATCCTTTTGTAAAATGGCGATTTGATTTCTTAATACTTGATAAAGTTTATCAACAGGCAAGCCCATCACATTATAATAAGAACCATCCAGCTTCGATACCTTAGATACACCTAACCAATCCTGTACCCCATAGCTGCCCGCCTTATCCATGACTTGATAGTTGTCTACATAGTAGACTACTTCTTCGGAAGTCATGGGGTCTACAGTGACAGATGTGGAAGATGAGAAAACCTTCTTTTGGTTATGGGTCATAACACAGACCCCAGAGATAACATCATGATCTGTGCCCGCAAGTCTTGATACCATGGATATAGCATCTTCGCGATCTTTTGGCTTGCCGAGGATTTCATCTTGGTGTATGACGACCGTATCCGCCGTGATCAGAAGAAAGTCTTCTGGCATTTTTGATAAAAGATCATTTGCTTTTAATTCGGCGAGGTAGGCTGGAGCCTTCGTATTTTCTAATTTTGGAGGTATGATTTCTTCCGCTTGACTTACAATTATCTCATAGTCGGGCCAGATAATATCCATCAACTCCTTTCTTCGAGGTGATCCTGATCCAAGGATGACTTTGTATTCGCGTAAGTGTGTAAGTGGATGACTCAATAATTTATAATTAAATGGTGATAACTATCAATGCAAGAAGACCAAATCCAAAGTATAACTTGAGATGTTTACTCATGGCTGCATACTCTTCTTTTGAATCTGCTTTGTATGCTTTGATGATAAAACTTAGTAGCGGTACGATCAGTATAAATCTTGCAAATACAGATGGAATTTCAAATCTAGGTAGATTCATCTGACCCCACCAAATGAATATGGCAATACCAAGTGATAGGCAGAGACTTATAACTATGTATGAAGTCATCTTCTGACCTATAAGAATTGGCAAAGTCATATGGCCATATTTTTCATCGCCAATAACATCTTCTTGATCTTTTACAATTTCTCTTATGAGATTAGATATGGCTGCAAAAGTTGCAAATCCTATAACTATAAGTCGCACACTTTCGTAAATATGTGGCGCTTCAAGACGCAATCTAGATAGAGCGGTATTTTCTAAGAAGAAAGGTGTATAAACGGCAAGACCACATAAGAATGCAATGACAAGGTTTCCTATCAATGGTAGTTTTTTTAGGAACATATTATAAAGAAGTAGGGTCATGGACAATCCTATATAGTACCAGATAAAATCTGGTCTTTCTAACTCCATCATTAGAGAGGTTAGCGGAAGAAGAGGTGCAATGAGAATAAATATGAATGACCACCAGGCCACCTTTTTTCCAATCTTCGAGCCTACAACAGGTTCCTTTTCATTTTCTTCGTCTGTTTTCTGATCGATAATGTCATTATATATATATCCTCCTGCTCCTATACATGCTACGATGAATAACATCAGGAGGTATTCCTTGCTCGTCATAGAAGGCGCTATGCGATAGGTGATAAGTGATGGATAGATGACCCTGTGGGTAATCAGATAAATGGTCAGCAGTAGTATGATTAAATTAGGAAGCCTTATGAGGCGGAGAAAGCTCAAGACTGATATTATTGGTTATCACGCCATTCATAGACCCACTTCGCTTGAATCATCTCAAGATGACCCTCGTTACAATCTTCTTTCTTTCCTTCAAAGTTGGGGAGACTGAGAACCCACTCCATAAGATCAGTAAATCTGATTCTATATATTTTTCCTTCATTAAAGTCGTCTCCGAACTTGTCGTATAGTCCGATAGCGATGTCTTCATGATCGGCCCAATTAATGGGTAAGTTGTCTAACTCTTCAAATGCCATAACTCTCTAGTGCTCGTGACCAATAATATTTGACTGATCGGGTATCAATATTTTTACTTCAGCGTCGTCGTCTAGTATGACGCACTGACACCCTAATCTTGATTCAATTCGTGGATTGATAGCTCGATCGATAAAGTCTTCTTCGCGATCAGATATTTCTTGTAAGTGATCCTCACCTTCTTCAACATATACATGACATGTACTGCATGCGCAGACAGCCCCACAATTATGGTTGAGATGGATATCTGCATCCTCCGCAATATCAAGTATAGACTCTCCCTTGAACTCGCCTTCGACGACCTGCTCTGCGACGCCTTTTTCCTCAAATGTAAACTTAACCTTTACCATAAGATGCTCTAACGTAATACAAACGTACAGAGTTCAACGAACAAAGGATTATATGAGAACAACAATCTTATACATGGATACCATTATGTGTCAAAATATAAGGATGAAATGCACATATTAATAGGGAAACCTTGTGTGTCGTATCATAAGAATGCTTAGTTTTAAATGCACGCAGCCAGAAATGCTACTACTATGGAAGAATCCCGCGATGAGGCAGTCATCGAGCCTTTTAAGTTTAAAGACCTCAAAGCATACTCAAGCACTGAGTGGTTAGCGGGAAATCGTAAGAAATACCGTCAGGTATTTGAACGGAGCGAGACGAGTTACATATATGCTGAGTTATCCATCATCAATAAGGCTTACGATCAAGAACCTTGGGAAGTAGACGTAAGTCTAAAGTGCTTTCGTCTGGCACCGCAAAAAAAAGAGGTTTGTAGTCTCGATATCCATCGTACAATATCAAAATATGACCACGTAGCCTATATCCGTGAAGGCTGGGGACAGCAGGAAGATGGTATTTTCTGGCAAAAAGGAAAATACTGTTGGGAAGCGTATGTTAATGACCGAAAGGTGGCTACAAAATACTTCTATGTAGAAGACTTAAAGTCGGTACTAGAAGAAGATATACATGAGGCTGTCAGCATCAAGAATATTGAGTATTTCGAAGGTAATTATGATCAGAACAACGAGACTGGACAACGCACATACTATGTAGAGTTTCCCGATATAGAAACGCGGTACATCTTTGTGGAATTGACAGTAGAGAATCTTGTGGCCAATCGGGATTGGTATAAAGAGATATTTATTCGCTTTTATAATGATGCTAGAGAATTAAAAGGAGAGGTAGTCCGACTTCAAAAGATGAAGAAGGATGAGGAAGAGCTGCAGATCACAGCAGGTTGGGGTTCTAATGTAAAAGGGTCATGGCGAAGAGGACGGTATACAGTAGAGATTGTGTTTCAAGATCGTTTGATAGCTGAATCTTCTTTTGTGATCGGTACAGAATATAGAGAAGGCATCAGTGAGATTCAATCTCCTATGCAGAAGGGAGACAACTCTTCTGGAGATACTAAAGTCAAATTGTTGAGCGGGACTGAGGCATACAGTCAACTGAATCAGCTTGTAGGTCTTAGAAATGTCAAACGACAAATATCGGAGCACACTAAGTATATCAAGTTTCTACAGTTGCGTCGGGATCGAGGATTTGAAGAGGAAGCATCTATGGGTTTGCATAGTGTTTTTACAGGCAATCCTGGAACCGGCAAAACTACTGTTGCTAGATTGCTTGGAGCTATCTATCATAGCATGGGTCTATTGGACAAGGGACATGTACATGAAGTAGATAGAGTAGATCTGATAGGAGAATATATCGGACAGACGGCACCAAAAGTGAAAGAAGCTTTTGAAAAGGCCAAAGGGGGAGTATTATTTATAGATGAAGCATATGCACTTGCCCGTAATAATGACGACTCTAAAGATTTTGGGAGAGAGGTGATAGAATTGCTTGTAAAGCAGATGTCACATCCGTCTTGTGACTTTATGGTAGTTGTGGCTGGTTACCCAAAAGAGATGGATGCATTTATCCGGTCTAATCCGGGACTCGGATCTAGATTCAAATATTATTACGACTTTGAGGATTATAACCTCAATGAACTACACGAGATCCTTGATGTATTCTGTGATAGATTTGATGTTCATCTGACGAACTCAAGTAGGGAAGAGATTCAGGGTCTCATACAAGAAGAATATAGAGTAAGGGATAAGTCCTTTGGTAATGCAAGGTTTATTTCTCAGATTTTAGAAAAAGCTAAAATCAATATGGGTATCAGACTTATGAATAAAGCTCAAAAATCTGAATTCACTGATCATGACCTAAGGCAAATCTTACTTCAAGATGTCCGACGTATCAAGGAAGTACGAAAACCTGCTAGTGAGAATATAGATATTGATCAACCTGCACTTCATGCTGCTCTGGCGAAGTTGGATAGGCTTATCGGTCTAAAAGAAGTCAAAGAAAAGATATATGAACTCGTTGATCTAGTGAGATATCGGCGCAGTAATGATGAATTGATCACAGGTCATATCAACATGCACCTCGTATTAGTTGGTAACCCTGGCACTGGTAAGACGACTGTTGCTCGGATTTTGGCAGAGATTTTTAAGGCCCTAGGTATACTTGAGAAGGGGCACATGGTCGAGACGGATAGACAAGGATTAGTGGCGGGATATGTAGGTCAGACAGCCATAAAGACAGCTAAAGCTATAACGGAATCACTAGGAGGAGTTCTGTTTATCGATGAAGCCTACTCGTTAAATAAACACGGGGCAAACAACGACTTTGGAGATGAGGCAGTGCAGGTCTTACTTAAGAAAATGGAAGACCATAGGGGAGAGTTCTTTACTATCGTCGCAGGATATCCAGAAGAGATGGATAAATTTTTATCTACTAATCCAGGATTGAGGTCTAGATTCGATCATCACTTACACTTTCCAGATTTTAATGAATCCGAACTACTAGATGTAGCCAGCACCTTTGCTGAAAATCGTGGGTATCGCATCTCTTCAGATGCTATGGAAGCACTATCTAAGAAACTGTATCAAGAGTATTCTCAGCGCAATAAGAATTTTGGCAATGCCCGAAGAGTAAGACAGTATATCGACGAGATTACTAAGCAACAAAGCTTGAGACTAGGTAAAGAGAAGTCCTTATCAGGAAGCAGATATACTGCCCTTATCAAAAGAGTAGATGTATTAGCAGCTATTGCTGCATTAGATAAATCATATCAACATCAACGAGGAACGATTGGCTTTAACTAGTTGTATGCTACCTATGCTGGTCTATTAAGATGACATTTCCATCGGGATCAGTCATCATGAAACTTGCTGGTCCAGTACTCTGACTATCCGCTTCTGTGAGTAGATTGACACCATCATCCTTCAGCCTTTTTTGGATGTCTCTTACATCTTCAAAGGGATCTACAGCTCCAGCATTCTGATCCCAACCAGGATTGAAAGTAAGTATATTACCCTCGAACATCCCTTCAAAAAGACCGATCAGCGTATCTGCATTTTTCATGATGAGGTATTTCTTATCCATACCACCACTAAAAACGGTGAATCCGAGTTTTTCATAAAACTCCTTTGATACTCGTAAGTCTTTAACAGATAAACTAACAGAAAAGGCACCTAGTTTCATAAGACTAAATTGAGATAGTAATTGATAACTTAGTCTAAAAGTATCATTCTTTTGGTAAGTCGAGTTCCATCTTTTTCTAAGGTATACATATAAAAGCCTGTACCCTGGAGGTTCTCTTTTTGGATTGTTAATTCTTGTACACCAGCTGTGTAATCATCTGTTTTACTCCAGATCACTCTCCCTGTAAGATCGTGTATATGTACAGTAGCTGTACCAGGGCTTTCTAGTCGCATTCTTATCGTCGTAGATTGATTAAATGGATTGGGGATATTCTGGTATAGTTGGTCTTGTCCGCCCTGTATATAGACTAGCTGGACGGTGCGCTCTACATCCTTACTTTGTACGATTACTTTTGGTGATAGGTCGTCGAGACTCAAGAAGTCAGCTAAGGGTCCATGATCATCTGATACTACAGATAAGTGGATCCTGCCCTGATGAGCACCATCAGGGTTGAGGCCTAGGATCCTGTATTTGTCATCAACTTGTTGAGTCGATAATTCTAATCCCGGTGACCATATATCTAGGATGGAGAGCCCCTCTCTATGCAAGGTTATATCGATACCATGTGTTATGTCCTCCGCAGGTAAGTCGATGGACACATGTTGTGGTATTCCTTTTGACAACATTATATTATCTATAGTGAGATCAGCAAGATCATGAGATCTAGAGACAGCACTTTGGAGAGCAGAGCCATTGACGTCGCCGATCTTTATACCCATGAAGTTGACATTAGATACTCTGCCAGCAAGTTCATCGATTACTTTTCTTTCAGGGAAGCCGTCTCTATGGCTATCCATGTTCAAGTTATAGGTCTCATCTACAAATCTCCATGACGTGTTACCAGAGAAGTGGTCGGATAATCCCAGAACTGCACTGCGTAGCTCGACGAGATCTATAGTGCTTATTCTTTGGTCATTATTGATATCTGCTGCGACGAGTTGTTCTGGTGATTGGAGCGGTGATATGCCTAGGATATGTCTTTGGATGATGACTAAATCCAAGATAGATATGCCATCCAGGAGGTCATCATTTTTTACAGGCTCAACTGAATAAGATCCAGAGATGGGTAGAGGTTGTATGATGTAACTTCCTATTTCATCTGTGACATCCAGTTCATCACCTGCGCTTACTTGGACATTAGGGATCAGCTTATCGCGAGAGGAGTAGATACTTCCTGATATCGATGATGTGGTACTATTGAGATCGCACTGATCTTGGGCTCCATTTACGTTCAGTGATATCGTACAGTAGTCACCACTACCTTGGTCATCTAGGACGAATACATCAAGTGAAAGAGTCTCTCCGTTTCCGAATTGTCTGAGCACATCACAGGTGACAATCAGATTAGGGATGAAGCTGCCTGCTTCTTCATCTTCAGTCGGTAAGCCTTCGCTATCGAGGAAGAAGAAGTGTCTCACGGCACTACAATTATCAAATGAGCCAGCATCAAAGTCCGACGCCCAGATCTCTACTTCACCATTTACCATGACGGCAGTGCTGATATCTTGGATACAAAGTGGGGTAGGGCGCACGATATCAACAAACCTAACCAGCGTCTCCTCGATACTTGTATTACCGCAGCCATCTACAGCTTGCCAGACAATTAAGTGGTGATCACCTGCACTTCCAAATTCTGAGTTGACAGTCACACTCGGGCCGTTTTCGCTCTTTGTGCGAAGTAGTTCTAATCTTTCTCTTCCTAGGTTAGATCGATAGACCTGGATCGTCCATGAGATGTCTTGTGTGCCGAGCACTATTGTATCACAAGAGTTAGATACTTCGGCGGTTACTACATCGCTACTTATACAATCATCAAAATCATCATCTTTGGATGTAGCTCCACCTGATATGAAGACGCTGAGCTGTGCATCCACGTCTATCATCGGGCTTTCGTTATCTTCTATGGTGATAACCTGATCAAAGGTGTAGAAGCCATCCATGTCTACCGAGAGATATCTAAAATATACCTCTTGTGCTGGGCTACCTGCTTTCTCACAAGTCGTACACGGCAGCGTCGTAACTCTTCCATCCGATCTTCGTCCAAATTCATCAAAGTTATTTGGAGGAGTGGATGATCTCTGTCTAGCATCCGTCAGCCATCTTCCTCGATTATCACTACTGAGCTCATCTAACCACTTATCATCGACTGCTTGAAAGGTATCTCCTGAGTCATCATCGGAGTCAGTATCATTAGCCTGCCAAGTGCACCAGTCTATGATGGTCCACTGTCGGATGATTTTCTTGCAGGCGTCTGATGCTTCGACCTCAAGCGTCTCAAAGTTAGATTGGATAATACTACAAGACGCATTACACCACACGGGTTCTCCAGTATCTAACTGCTGGACACAGGTAAATGTGCTGCCCATCTCTATTTCTTCTTCATACTCTACGATGCGATTTTGGAGATTACCAAGATCATCAAGTATAGGTGCTCCGTCTCCACCTCTCCAGATCTCGCATTCTCTACTGACACCTAATTCTGAGCGACCGTCATAATGCTTTGGCCATTTGATTTCATATGGGTTGAATACATTGCCAAGACGTTCATTCACGGATATAATCTGTGTGGCAGTTATCTCAGGTCTACTTACGATACTCCATAGTCTTCTAATCGTACCTGTATTACACTGCGTGTTGAAAGATGATAAGTCGTCATCGTATGTCAACTCTAAGTCGCCACATATATTGATTATATCAGGTACGCCGATGACTTCAGGATCAGTCGTATCAAAGCACTCTAATGAGATGTCGTCTACGACTATCTCTGGAGGAAATTTATCTTGGATAAGTATAGTTGACCAGCATATAGATCGGTTACCAAAGTTGTCAAAGTATGTCAACTGAACAGGGATAGGCGATCCGATATCTTCACAGCAGAATTCTAGAGCTTCTGTTGAGATGGCTTGTATAAATGTACCGTCACAGAAGAACTTGTTGTCAAGCCGTTGGGCTAAAACAAGGATGATGTCTCCACAAAAATCAAAGCTACCTGCATCAAAGTGATCCAGGCCTACAAGAACACGACCTCCATCAAGGAGTCCCTGATCATCACCAAGTGTTACATTGATCTGATCTCTACATATCACTTGTGGTGGCACCTGATCTAAGGCAAATATGGTCATGCTATGACTTACACTATTACCACATCTGTCTGTAGCAGTTATCACAAGAGTCGACGACCCAGATGGAAAACCTTCTAATAGCCGATCGTCGTTTGGATCGGGTTCTACAGGTATGTCATTGATCTCATATGTGAAAACGAGATCTTCCGTAGCTGTGCAATTATCTCGTAACCGAGGAAACTCAGGAACTCTGAAAGAAGCTTCACATGTGGATGGATTTAAGATATCTACCTGCGCAAACAGGAGATCAGTGTCGACCGAGACCATTGCTTGTGGATCATCGATGGCAAAAGTATTCTCTCCGATTCTGATACTATCTGTCCCTATAAGCTCTATATCGGTCTCTATCACTCTAAACTCTGGAGCTTCAGTATCTATGATTTCTACGAATTGTACAAAGGTCTGAAGGTCTCCAGTACACCAGTCGAGTATAGTCCACTCACGACGAAGTTTTGATCGATCGAAGCATCCCTCGAAGAAGGTGTCTTCGTATTGTACACTAGCGTTGCATAGAGTCTCACTATCAAGAGGTATATAGACAGGTACCGGGATGAGATTGATCTTGGTATCCAAGATTGTATCCTTTTGAACTACATCAAGAACTACCCAAAGCCCGTCAAGAAATACCGATTCTTCAACTATCGTCTCTTCGATCGTCTGGAAGATGGAGAGTTCTTCTATGAAAGTTGTGTCTTTGATGATATGCGGATATGCGAATGGTATACCCTCGGCATTTCCATTTGCGAAAGCGTCACCAGGATCTATCCGATCTGCAAAGAATGCCGCAATACTTTCTGGTGAGAAATCAAATGTTCCACAGGCTTCCATGATGATCGTGTCAACTCTCGACATCGAATCAGAAATCATATCGGTGCCAGGCCCAATTACCTGACTCAAATCGAGCGGGACCGTAGTAACCAAGTGCTCATATACAAGACTACGTTCTACAACGCCGTCGACTTCAAACCTTGCGAAGTATGATATAGTTTGATTCACTGTATCACACAGTTCGCCTTCATACGAAGTCTCTACACTGATCTGTGTATGCGGAGCTATACATGATGCGTCAAGGATATCACTTACTTCTTGTTCAGATAAAATGAGACCATCTGGGATGTCAGTTATACAGCATAGTGTATCAGTTACTATGATTGGCTCAGGCCTGGATTTTGCTTCAATGTTCAAACGGCCCCAACACGACATCATAGTACATGTATCTTTTATCTCATAGATGAGGTCTTCTGCACCAACAAACTCTCTTATATTGGTTGGGTCGACAACTAGTCCTTGTCCATCGCGTACCTCTACCACTACAAATGAAGGATCGAGATCAGTGGTATAATATATGTCGTTATCGAGATCGGTGATGTTACAATCTGGCCCCACAAAGATATTTACCGTACTTAAGCATGCGAGGCTAGATTCTCCGGGGTGCTTATCTACTTCTACCATCACTGCCTCACTTCTGCATGGCCCACAAAGAGTCTCCACAAAATAGGTCGCCGTTTCACCTGGTGCTGGAGTTGGAACTTCTCCTGCTCTCACTCCGCTGAGTAGTAAGACCCCTCCATTGTTTGGATCACTTTCGTAAATGTTATATGCGCTAGGACTACCAAGGATCTGTACGTCGTCAAATGCAATGTCTTCGGCAGCAGCATCAAGTTGTATGGTGACTCTTACAACTATAGATGATCCACTCCCTTGAATGAGGGTGGAGAAAAGAGAAAAGGTATCCGTGATTTCTTGTCCATCTCCTATGCCATCAAAGTTGGTGTCAATTCTTGGTTCGTTACTGAGTAAAGATTGGCTACTGTTGGCCTCGATATGGATACCGTTAGAAAATGGCGCGCCATCTATACTGTAGTCGATATGAACAAAGTCATCCTCATCCCAATGTTCTGTAGCACCACTAACAACCTGATCATCTTCTGCTATGTAGAGAGATAGAGAAAGGTCACATAGACCTTGTATGTCAGCAGGTGCAAAGGTGATCGTAGCTGTCCTAGATTCTATCACTCCATCGAGATCTTTCGCGGCGAAGTAAAAGGACCCTCTTGTTTCTTCAAATGACTCACCCGTAATATTTGAACCATCTGTTCGTAAGAAATAATCTTCAGCACCATCCGTAAACTCCGGTACAGACGTCGTGTATCTTGAACCATTTCCATTAGTCTCAAAATCCTCGAATAAGACTGCAGGTTCAGCCTGCACTGGCTCGATCAAGACAGTATTTTGATCTAGATCACATACCGCGAAGGTACTGACGATAGGGAAGGGTGTTGCACCTGGTTGGCATACTCTTATGAACTCTGTGTCTATTTCTTCATCGCTGGGATTACCACCTTCATCGGCATCTATATCAGGTATGCCCATGCCACCAGGAGTTAAAGAGGCTACTACAGCTTCAGCTGTATTTGCAAGTACATTACCAGTAAAGTCATCAGGTATCTGAAGATTGATCTGTATAATGATACTTTCGCCAGGGTCGATTCTATCGATGATAAAAGTGCCATCGCTATCCCAGCCAGGATTGAGATCACTGATGAAAACAAAATCTTCACCAAAGAGATCTCGCAATATAATGTCAAAGGCAGCCGCCTCACCATCATTAGCTACAAGGATATCAAAAGAAACCAAATCTCCCGGAGCAAGATCTAATGACTGACCCGGAGTTACCATTTTATCTACGCTCAAGTCAAATATGGGACAAGTTGGAAAGTCTAATACGACCATTGTTTCGCAGATAATTGGTTCTACTGGTTCGACACAACTCAGGTTGTCATTGACGCTATTTCTGCTTTCATTGGTTGGTCCAACCCATCCACTATCCGTGAGCTGAAGTGTAAATCCTATAGGAGTTGAAGAGGCTTGTGATACACCGATATCAGTGGAAGTCAATCCCATAGCTGGGCCATCTAATGCAGTTATTATTCCTTCATAACTAATGAACTCTATCACTGTGCCATTAGGATCTATGAGCGCTAAACCCTCCGTAGAGTTTTGAAGTCCTTCAATGAAAAATATAGCACCACAATCCGCATCTGTAACCACACCAGAAAGAAGAACAGGTGAGCCTTGCGTCATGTTGTCTCCACCATCATACTCGACGACCATATATCCTGATAAGTCCGTACCCTGAGGAGCGGTTATCTCAAACCCTTCATCTTCATCAGTACCATCATTGTCATAGTGGATCTCACTTATGAATATGCCCGTGGTTCCTGGATTGCTAGCAGCATCTTGGATGGTAATGGTCTGTCCTAATTGCCCTGTGCCTAGTATGTCGGTAGGTATTAAAAGTGTTGTTCCAACTGCCGGGTATGGCAAGGTGTCGAGTAGAAGTGTGTCTAGCAATACGACTAGGTCGCCGCTGAGGGGGTTAACACTAGTTAGCTCTACTTCTATCTGGACTCTCGAAAGCTCATCGCAACTTGCTAGTGCTGAGACTACTTCTATGTTACAATCTTCCATACAGAATGGCACATCAACTATCGCCATAGATCTACACAAGTCCGGATCCGGATTTGCATTGCACGACAAGTTATCGTTGTAGAAGTTTCGCGTCTCATCAGTTAGTATCCATCCCGCATCAGTAAGTTGTAATGTCTCACCTGAAGGGGTAGATGATGGCTGTGATACGACTATATCGATGGAGGTCAAACCTAAAGCAGGCCCCACAAGCGCTAGGATGGTTCCTTCATAACTAAGGAATTCGACAACCTGACCACTTGGATCAACTAAAGCTATTCCTTCTGTACTATTTTGTAAGCCAGTAGGGAAGAAAATGGATCCACATGTTGACCCTGTAAGTATACCAGAAAGTGATACAGGACTTCCCTGGAGTAAACTATCACCTCCATCATAGATAACGACAGTATACCCTGCAAGATCAATACCTGAGATGCCGGATATTTCGAATCCTTCATCTACATCTGTACCATCATTATCATAATGAATCTCGCTTATGAATACATCAGGATTGATAGAAGCGGTAGAAAGACTTGCCGAGTCACTGATGAGAAGATCTAAAGTCCCAAGTCCATCGCCTATTATACCTGGTTCGATGGTTACTATATCACCACTATTACCGTAAGGTATCGTATCCGTAAAACCACCAAAGCTTACTACATGGGCAAGTCCAGGAGGAGTATCGAAATCCAGTTGATAGGAGATAGCGAAGGTTTCATCATCAAGACATGTAGTTGTAACGTTAGACACAAGAATCTCACAACAAAACTCAAAGTTGAGATCGATGGTGACTACACTATCACAACCATTAGTCGCTGTTAATATTTCTGTCCCAGCAGGGTTGGCTTCGTTATAGATATTTCCGTTAACTAAAACTTCAAATCCGCCGCCTATGCAAGCGGTCGTATTAATCTGACTCATGAGTGTATCCACGACAGTCACCGTGACTTGATCGATGGAGTCACAACCTGTGATGATAGAAGTAAGGGTGTCGGAGAAGGTGCCCGCCTCAGTGACAACTTGTGAGCCGATGGTGATGGACTGGTTAGAGCAGATTTGGACGGATCGTGTAGTCATTTGGGTTGGGATGATAGAGAGGGTAAGTTCTACGATGCTATCACAACCTGTAGTGTTATCGGTGGCGGTTTCAAAGAAGGTGCCTGCAGTACTGATATATGCTCCATCAAACAAGGTAGAGTCACCTTGGCAAATAGATCGAGTTAATTCAGTCGTATCGATAGCATGGATGGTGATGGTCGTCATGATGGTATCAGCACTGAGACACATGCCGT